>JAFYBU010000082.1 GCA_017540065.1 Alphaproteobacteria bacterium | reverse complement strand
TCTGCGAATTTATAAGGGAAAATATTTTTTATAACAGAAAAGGAAAGCACAATGTAATAATTAATAAGCTTATTTAAATTAGGGAAACGGAACGGAAAAGAAATTAGAATTCTTGGTCAATTCTTTTGAGAAGGAAGGAGATTCAAAGAAATGTTTGAAGGTTTTAAGCTTGTTACCCCAATTTGCAGATAAAGATTTTACCGAACAACATTTTCCTCTTTTGTTAGAAAGGGTAAAAACAGAAGATGCTTTGAAATTGCCGGAAAAATTAAAAACAGACCGCGTTTTCAAAAATCAAATACTACGCGCAATGCGAGATAAAGCAAGAAATGGGGAAATTACAGCTCAAGTGTCAGCAACAATGCAAAGAGTTAAAGATTAAATAAAAGCCCCGAGAGATCGGGGCTTTCTTAAGATTCTGAACCAGGTTCAGAATGACGTTTATTAGGCTAATTGCTTCAAAGCCTTCTTGCCGGGATAAACAGCACGATCACCTAATTCTTCTTCAATACGAATCAATTGATTGTATTTGGCCAAACGGTCAGAACGTGAGAGTGAACCCGTTTTGATTTGACCGGCACCGGTTGCAACAACGATATCAGCAATCGTAGCATCTTCTGTTTCACCCGAACGGTGAGAAACAACAGCTGTATAACCGGCTTTATGAGCCATATCAATGGCGTTCAATGTTTCTGTCAAAGAACCGATTTGATTCACTTTAATTAAAATGGAATTAGCAATCTTCTTTTCAATTCCCATTTTCAAACGTTCTGTGTTGGTCACGAACAAGTCGTCGCCCACCAATTGGATTTTACCGCCCAAACGATCGGTCAACATCTTCCAACCTTCCCAATCATCTTCAGCCATACCGTCTTCCAAAGAAACAATCGGGAATTCGTTGGCAAGTTCTTCGTAGTAGCCGACTAATTCAGCATTGGTAAAGACTTTGCCTTCACCCTTCATGTTGTATTTGCCATCTTCATAAAATTCACTGGAAGCAGCATCCAAAGCGATACACACATCTTCACCAGGTTTATAACCAGCAGATTCAATGGATTTCACGATGAAAGCCAAAGCTTCTTTAGCAGAAGCAATGTTCGGAGCAAAACCACCTTCATCCCCAACGTTGGTATTCATACCAGCAGCCTTCAAATTCTTTTTCAAGGCTTGGAACACTTCTGCGCCCATACGAATAGCATCACGACAGGTTTTGGCACCCACTGGCATAATCATAAATTCTTGAATGTCAATGGGGTTATCGGCATGCTTACCACCATTTAAAATGTTCATCATGGGAACGGGTAAAATGTGTGCTTCTTCGCCACCCAAATAACGATAAAGTGGTAATTTGGCACTGATAGCAGCAGCTTTTGCAACCGCCAAAGAAATACCCAAAATCGCATTTGCACCGCAACGCCCCTTGTTAGGAGTTCCGTCAACAGCAATCATCTTTTCATCAATGGCTTTTTGATCTGTTGCTTCCATACCAATCACAGCTTGTGCCAATTCGGTATTGGCTGCATTTACAGCTTTCAATACACCCTTTCCGTTAAAACGGGTAGCATCCCCATCGCGAAGTTCCACAGCTTCATGAACACCTGTAGAGGCGCCTGATGGAACGGCTGCCCGTCCAAAAGATCCGTCTTCCAAAGTGACATCCACTTCAACAGTGGGCGTTCCACGAGAATCCAAAATTTCACGTGCTTTAACTGATTTAATTTTACTCATTCTGTTTCCTTTCATTTGAGTTTTGTTGTTAATTTTAAGCAAACGTTAGTGCCGTTTATTTTGGCGCATTTCAGCAGAAATTGCAAGTGTTTTTTGTGAAGCATTTTTTTTCATAATATTGGAACAAAATCTTTTCCGACCAATATCTGTTAAAGAATTTTTGTATGCTTCCAACACCAAAGAATAATTTTCGTATTGTTTAGACGTGACAGCAAAACAATTTTTTACCAAAAAAACAGCTTCTTTCAATGTCTTTTTTTCATCTATGAGCAAAGAAGCAGCATAAATAAATTGTTGTCTGTTTTCTTCCCTATCACGTAAAAAACAAACATTCAATTGATCTAATATAAACTTTCTTTTACCCAATGAAAGTTTTTGTAATTTTCGACGAAAATCCCGCAACATTTTTTATTTACTTTCTTTTTTAGTAATTTCATCCAATGCTCTGAGGCGCATTAAAACAGATTCCATATTTTTCAAGGGAATCATATTAGGACCATCACTGGGAGCCGTATCCGGCGTTTCATGTGTTTCAATAAAGACACCAGCAAGTCCAGTTGTAATAGCGGCATTTGCCAAAATCGGCGCAAATTCACGCTGACCTCCGCTGGATCCCCCCAGACCACCCGGTTGTTGCACCGAATGAGTTGCATCAAAAATAACAGGGTATCCCGTTTGTTTCATTTGCGGAAGAGAACGCATATCCACAACCAACGTATTATAACCGAATGAAGTTCCGCGTTCTGTTAATAAAATCTTGTTATTTCCTGTACTTTCAATTTTTGCAACCACATTTTTCATATCCCATGGCGCCAAGAATTGGCCTTTTTTTACATTGATTGCACGCCCTGTTCTACCTGCTGCCAACAACAAGTCTGTTTGACGGCAAAGAAATGCCGGAATTTGTAAAATATCTACCACTTCACCTGCCACAGCACATTGATAGGGTTCATGCACATCTGTTAAACAAGCACAACCAACCTTTTCTTTAATATCGGAAAAGGCCTGAATTCCTGCGCTTAAACCCATTCCACGAATACCGTTTACACTGGTCCGATTGGCTTTATCAAATGAGGCCTTAAAAACAAAGGGAATACCCATTTTTGTTGTCAATTCCTTTAATGCCGTAGCCATTTCCATACCATGAGAAGCAGATTCCATTTGACATGGTCCTGCAATCAACACAAAAGGCTTATCGTTTGAAAAAACGATTTCTTTTACTTTTACATCCGTCATAGTTTAGCTTTCTGTTGGAGTTTCAACCGGTGTTTCTGTGGCCACAGGAACCAAAGAAATATTTTCGGGACGTGTGGCATTTTTGGCCATAATCACCAAAGTCAAACTGGTGCACACAAATCCGGCAAAAAAGTATTTTGTAAGTTTGCTGAGCAAATTACCTGTTTGACGACTGGTCAAAAAATTGGCTGCACTGTTATTTCCGCCAAGCCCTCCAAGACCGCCTTCAGAACGTTGCAATAACACCAACACGGTGATTCCAAAAGCCAATAAAATGTGAACAACTAAAATAAATGAGTTCATGTTTGTTTCCTTTCAGTTTATATTGTTTTCTGTTTTTTCTGTAAAATTTGATTTGAAAGCATTTTATTAACTTTTAATTCAACTGAATTTTGCAAAGCCAATTGATTAATCGTGTAATTTAACGCTCTTATTTCCCCAAAAAATCTTCTTCCTGCCTTTTTGGAATAAAGCCAACGAACATAGGGAGCTTTACTTTCCCGTTTTTGACAATAAGATTCAAATTTTGGCGTTTCAAAAATAGAATCTGTGTACATTTCAACACAACGATTCAAAAAAGCATTATCACGACTTAAAACAGGATTATCCCCTGTTTTAAAAGGAGGAAAGCTGTGTTCCGGCACCACATGTCCCCGAACGAAGTAAAAATGAGCATCCTTTTGAAAAACTTGGCGAGAAGAAACATACTTTGCCCTGAACAAAGCCGGGTAGTTTTGATAAAGCCAAGCAGCCCTTTCCAACAATTCCCCCCCCATAAATAAAAGTTTCTGCAATATTTCCAAGCTCAAAACACGCATCTTTTGGGAAGGCATATTCTTTTCCAAGCAATACTTTAAACCTTCCATGCGCTGCGGATTCAATTCAATATGTCCTTTCACCGGATGGTATTCACCAGGTTTAATTCTGCTGATATAATCTAATAAAGCATCAGCTTTTCTAAAACAACGACGTTGCTCGTTAAGCTCCCAACCTTTTTGAGTTAAATTTTCTGAATTCCCCCGTAAAAGTCCTTCAGTAAATGGTCGCATATTCTCTCCTTATTTTACCGCTTCAGCAATGGCCCAGAAAGAATCCGCCTTTAGACTGGCTCCACCAATCAAGGCACCATCCACGTTATCCACGTTCAAAAGTTCTTTTGCATTTTCAGGCTTCACTGATCCGCCGTATAAAATACGCATATTTTCAGCCTTTTCCGCACCCAAAACTTGTGCCAGCTCATCACGAACGGCAGCATGAATTTCGGCCACGTCAGCTGTTGTAGGAACTTTGCCCGTTCCGATTGCCCAAACAGGTTCATAGGCAATCACACAATTTTCGGCAGTTGCTTCAGCTGGCACACATTCACGTGTTTGACGACGCACCACTTCAACAGCTTTTCCGGCATCACGTTCTGCCAATGTTTCACCGATACAAATAACCGTTGTTAAACCTTCGGTAATGGCATTGATTGCCTTTTGTTTCACAATGGCATCTGTTTCATGATGGTATTGGCGACGTTCCGAATGTCCGACCAATGTCCAGGTAGCCCCTAAATCATGCACCATATGGGCAGAAACATCACCCGTAAAAGCACCGTTGAGTTTTACGGTTTCGGCCACATCTTGAGCACCAACAAAAACACCAGTATGGGGCAATTCTGCCACAAAACCCAGCACATTCATCGGGGGACAAACCAACATATCAAAGTGCATATCGGAAGTTGCTTTAGCAAAAATAGCCGTTGCCAATGCCTTGGCATCCGCCTTCAAGCCATTCATTTTCCAGTTACCTGCAATCAATTTTTTACGCATTTTGGATTCCTTTCTTAAAGTTTTCACAAGTGGGAAAAGTTTTACCATAAAATAAGATAAAAATCAAGTTTTTTTATTGCGGTTTATTTTCCCCACGTCAGAACAGAAAATTGTGCATTTAAGAGAAGCGTTTTTGATAAAAGAAAGTCGGAATTATTTTGTTGTCGGACAAGTACCGCGAGATTCGGCAAATTGAACTTTTTTTGTGGCATCAAAGAAAATTAAACGATAACATTCCCCTTGTTTATACGCCCACATTTGTTGTTCCCCCTCATAGCGCACAACAACGGGTTTGCCGTAGGCCGTTTCAATTTCTTTGGTGCTTTTCCCACGTAAATCCGTTATTTCAATTCCACGAGAAAAAGAACAACCCGAAAGTAATAAAAACAGTAAAATCACTTTTTTCATGTGAAAAATACTAATTTATGTATCAAAAAAAATCAAGTCTTTTTTCAAAAAAAGATTGACAGCCTTTGAAAAAGACGCTAAACTTCTCTCTGAAAGAGGGGGAGTGTTTATGCAACAGCAATGTCGGCCCGTGTGTCATGGGGAGAAAGTAACTGCCGAAGATTTGAAGCAGTTGATTGAATGGCACATAAAATATTCATTATCTAAACAGGTTTCCGAAGCACACAAAAGTCATTTGTTCACGGCATTGGCTTTGGCGGTTAAAGATCTGGCTATCGACGGGATGTTCAAAACTGCAGCCCGTAATAAAAAAGCCAAAAAGCGTGTTTACTATTTATCTTTGGAATACCTGTTGGGACGTTTGTTGGTCAATAACTTGAGCAATTTGGGAATATTGGATTTGTTGGATAAAATCCAATTGGACAACCCTATTTCTTTAAGAGACGTGATTGAAGAAGAACCGGATCCCGCCTTGGGTAACGGCGGTTTGGGCAGATTGGCTGCTTGTATTTTGGATGCCATGGCAACGGAAAATTTGCCGGGATACGGGTATGGCATCAATTATCAATTCGGATTATTCAAACAATACTTTGAAAACGGATGGCAAAAAGAAAGAGCAGATTCATGGTTAGAAACGGCTTCTCCTTGGCAAATTGAACGGGCTGACCGCGCTTGTTTAATTCCTATTGCCGGGGAAATTATTTATGAAGAAAAAGACGGGCATCGTGTCCCTCGTTGGGTCAATACAAAACAGTTGATTGGTGTTCCTTATGATATTCCGGTGGTCGGTTTTGGCGGAAAAACCGTTAATTATTTGCGCTTGTACGCCGCAAAAGCCACCAATACCTTGAACCTGGATTTGTTTAATAAAGGCGATTATGTGGATGCCGTTGAAGAAAATATCAAGGTAGAAACAATTTCAAAGGTCCTTTATCCGTCGGATAACATTGCCCAAGGTAAGTTCCTGCGCCTGATGCAACAGTATTTCTTTGTATCTTGCGTATTAAATGATATTTTAAGACGTTTTTCAGAAGAGCATTTGCCTTTTGATGAATTGCCCAATAAAGTCGTCATACAATTAAACGATACGCACCCCACTTTGGCAATTGCCGAACTGATGCGTTTGTTGATCGACGTGTATGGTTTGGAATGGGACAGAGCTTGGAAAATAACACGCGGATGTATGGCTTATACTAACCATACTTTGTTACCGGAAGCTTTGGAAAAATGGCCTGTTTCTTTGTTTGAAAAGGTGATTCCAAGGCACTTGTTGATCATTTATGAAATCAACGAGTGGTTATTACATGAAGTGCGCCAAAAATATCCCGGTGATAATGCAAAAGTGGCTCGGATGTCCTTAATTGAAGAAGGTCCAGAAAAACAGGTACGTATGGCTAATTTGGCCATTACTGGCAGCTTTTCGGTTAACGGTGTGGCCGAAATTCATACAGAATTGGTTAAGCATAAATTGGTCCCTGATTTTTATGATTTGTGGCCTGAAAAATTCAACAATAAAACAAACGGTGTCACCCCGCGTCGTTGGCTGTTACAGGCCGATTCCGGGTTAGCTGATTTTATTACAAAACATATCGGTACGGGATGGATCACTAAATTGGATGAATTGAAAAAATTAGAGACCTTAGAAAAAGATGAAGAAGCCCTAAAAGAAATTAACACCATTCAATATAAGAATAAAGAACGCTTGGCTTGTTTCATCGAACAAACAATGGGAATAAAACTGGATCCTCATGCCATTTTTGATTGTCAGGTAAAACGTATTCACGAATACAAACTGCAGTTGTTAAACGCGTTACACATCATGCATCAGTATTTAAGTTTTGTGGAAGACGGAATTACACCGATACATCCCAAAGTATATATTTTTGGCGGGAAAGCTGCTCCCAGTTATGATTTTGCAAAACTTACAATCAAGCTGATCAATAATATCGCACAAATTGTGAATAATGATAAACGTTTGAAAGACCAATTAAAAGTTGCCTTCATACCTGATTACAAGGTATCTAATGCCGAATTGATTATTCCGGCGGCTGATGTCAGTGAACAAATTTCAACGGCAGGTTTTGAAGCATCCGGGACCAGTAATATGAAATTGGCTATGAACGGCGCTTTAACAGTCGGAACTTTGGATGGTGCAAATGTAGAAATTTTGCGCGAAGTGGGTGAAGAAAACTTCTATTTATTCGGTTTGACGGCCGAAGAAGTTGCTGAAAGACATTTGAATAATTCACATCATCCTTGGGATTATTACAATAATAACTTAAACATCAAACGCGTAATGGATTCTT
>JAFYBU010000081.1 GCA_017540065.1 Alphaproteobacteria bacterium | reverse complement strand
CAACGAACAGTGGATGAACAGAGAGAAATTGCAAAAAAAGGTGGTATTGCAAGTGGTGAAGCTAGGAGGAAGAAAAAAAGCTTCAGAGAAACTCTGGAACAGCTAATTGTTATGGAAGACGATACGGGTGCTACAAACCAAGAAGCTGTCTGCATGGGTTTGATTAAAAAAGCCATGAAGGGAGATGTAAAAGCTTATATACTACTTAGAGACACATTGGAAAATGCACCGGTTCCATCTTGGTGGTAATCAGAAAATTTTAGGTTTCGCTCCAAAATCACTTTAGGATTTTTAAAAGTGGGTTCCTATTGGGTTCCTAAAACATAAAACCACTAAATAAGTGGAAAACTTTCTAAATAAAAAAGCCCTTGATTTACAAGGACTTAAACTTGGTGACCCTAGCGAGATTCGAACTCGCGTTACCGCCGTGAAAGGGCGATGTCCTAGGCCTCTAGACGATAGGGTCAATCGAACAATGCACTCTATTATACTCGAAAAAATCTTTTTTTGCAAGAACTATTTTATGAAAAGCGGAATTTACTTTTCTAAATCATCTTTTCCCGTAAAGATAAGTACACTCCATGCAGGTGCTTCAATTTGATTGTGCTTCATCAAAGGATTCGTGTCCGAAGTATCCAATTTTATTTGCCATTTTCGTCCTTTTTCCAAGGCGGGAAGTTTCCAGGTAATCGGTTCGCTGTAAGCATTAAAAATGAAGAAAAGGCGGGTTTGTTCCTGCTTAACAAAATAAGAAACGCTGCGAACATAATCACGCCAATCTTCTGGTTTCATCGGTGTTCCGTCTGGTCTGTACCAGATAAATTCGCCTTCGTGATAAAAATCGTAATGCTCCATAACTTTGTGAGCTCTTCTGAAATTCATTAAAAAGCGTACCAGTTCTTGCATTTCTTTTCCTTGGGGCGAAACGTGTTCCCAATCAATCCAAGAAAGCTCATTATCTTGGGCATACAAATTATTATTACCTTGATTGGATTGTAAAATTTCATCGCCCGCCCGAATCATCGGTGTTCCGGCTGAACATAACAAAGAAGTCATCATGGCACGAGCCCGATTAATACGATTTTTCAAAATGGCTTTGTCTGTTGTCGGTCCTTCCACGCCTCCGTTCCAAGAAGAATTGTTGTCGGTACCGTCTTGATTATTTTCCCCGTTTGCCTCGTTATGTTTTGAATTATAAGAAACTAAATCTGCCAGCCCGAAACCATCGTGAGCCGTGATAAAATTAACAGATTCCCATGGTTTTCGTCCGTCTTTTTGGAAAACATCTGATGACGCAGTCATACGTTTGGCAAATTCAGCGGCTTGATTATAATCGCCCTTCCAAAAACGTCGCACGGTATCACGGAATTTATCGTTCCATTCAGCCCACCCGGGACGGAATCCACCGACTTGATAACCGCCTTCACCCAAGTCCCACGGCTCTGCAATCAATTTTAATCGTTGTAATTGCGGATCTTGTTGTACAATACTCAAAAAATCACTGTTGCGTACAAAGGTATTTTTATCATCCCGTGCCAAGGTGGTAGCTAAATCAAAACGGAAACCGTCAATTTGTACGGTTTCAGCCCAATAACGCAAAGAATCCATTACCAGTTGCAAAACTCTCGGGTGCCCTAAATTAAAGCTGGCACCACATCCCGTTGTATCTTCGTAATAGCGTGGGTTTTCTGAATTCAGTCGATAATAAACGGCATTGTCAATTCCCCGGTAACACAATGTCGGACCAAATTGATTTCCCTCTGCTGTGTGGTTATAAACAACATCTAAAATAACTTCAATTCCGGCTTCATGTAATAAACGGACAGCCCATTTAACTTCGGATGTGCTGTTGGAGGATAAATAACCTGCGTGCGGACACATGAACAAGATGGGGTCGTACCCCCAATAATTTGATAATCCCTTGGCTTGAATGCTTCCCGTTGTCATAAAACAAGCAATCGGTAATAATTCAACAGCAGAAATTTGCAAAGATTTAAGGTAGTCAATTACTTTACGACTGGCCAATCCGTCAAAAGTTCCCCGAAAGGCTTTTTCTACTTCCGGATTTAATGCGGTAAAGCCTTTGACATGCATTTCGTAAATGACCTCTTCATCCCAATTTAAGCAAGGTTTTTTTGAATTTTCCCATTGGAAATAATTGTCGTCCACCACAATGCATTTGGGCATGAAGTCCGCATCATTTTTGCGGGACATAGACAGGTCTGATTTTTCGGAATTCAAGTTATATCCTAATTGTGCATTATTAGCAATAACAGGCCCCGTTAATTTTTTTGCATAAGGATCTAACACCAACTTGTGTGGATTAAAACGCATGCCTTTTTCAGGTTCGTAAGGGCCGTAAACACGATAAGCATATCTTTGTCCCCATTTCAACCCTTTGATATAACCGTGCCAAACTTCATCTGTATAGCGGGGTAAGTCAATACGGTGTTCGTGTTTGCCATCATGGTCAAACAAACACAATTGTACGCGCGTTGCATTTTTAGAAAATAATGCAAAATTGACACCGTTGCCATCATAATTGGCCCCCAAAGGATATGGCAAACCCGGTAAAACTTCTAAATTCATTTTCTCCCCTTTTTCTTAATATAATATAAAAATGATAAAAAAGAAAGAAATATTATCTCAAAAACAAAATAAATTTATTTCAAAAACAGACTGTCTGGAAATGCAGTTTGAATTTGTTGGGTTAATTCTTTTTGTTTTCGCGGTTTCAAAGTTGTTAAAGGAACGATTTTCTTCATAATCACTTTTTTAAACTTGATGAAGATTTTCTCTTTTTTGGCATAATTTATACCGACGGTCGTTCTTAAATTAAAAAACCAACACAATTCCCACAGCCACATTGTTAAAAGATTTCGTGTCTTAATTTTGTTGCACTTTACAGGACGATTTTCCTTTACGGCATTAAAGATTTCCTTATCTATGACAGGCGTTAAAAAGGATTTGTCTTCACTGTCCAGAATGCGAACTAACCACATATTGGCATCATCCGATTGATATTTCAAATTGGCCAACATGTCTGCATCTCTGACATAATCCAAAACGGGTTGGCAAGATTGTGGATCTTTACGGGAAGGCAGTTTGTTATGAAAAAGGGTTGCCAATGCTTCTGTTTTCATTTGGGGAAAATTCTTCTTGATTAACTTTGCACCGATTTTTCCGTGATCTACCTTCAAACGTTTTCCGTTTTTGAATTCGTGGCAACGTCCCAAATCATGCAAAAGGGCGGCATCCAAAATATGTTTTTTCATTTTTTCCGACAAAGCAGGACGTGTTTTATCTATTAAAATTTGGGCCATTTCCACAACTTGAAAAGTGTGAATTAATTTATAGGTATTGTAATTCAAATCGTTATCTGTTGAATAATTACAAATCTGATTTACGTATTCTTGAACCAAAAAACGAACCATTTTATTATCTAAATTGATTTTCATTTTTTATCCTTGATTTGAAATACGACAACCGCTAACGGCGGTAAAACGACTCTGATGGCATAAGGGCGGAAGTTCCATCCTGGTTCTTCGGTTTGAAGATCCCCGATATTTTTTGTATCCGACCCGTTGAAGCGTTTCAAATCCGTATTGAACACTTCTTGATACACCCCTTTTTGTTCCACACCTATTCGATAATTATAACGGGGAACAGGTGTAAAATTGCAAGCCACGATTAACTGATTTCCCTGTTTATCTTTACGGATAAAAGTGAGACAGGAATTTTCAACATCTCCCCCGTCAATCCATTCAAATCCGCTTCCTTCCGCATCCAATGAATACAGTTGAGAATGTGTTTTATAAAAAGTATTTAATTCTTTGATAAGGTTTTGGACTCCGCTGTGAACCGGGTATTGTAATAAATGCCATTCCAAAGAACTTGCAAAATTCCATTCCCGTGTGGAACCCCATTCTTGTCCCATAAAAAGCAATTTTTTCCCGGGATGCATGAACATGTAACCATAATAGGCACGTAAATTTGTAAATCTTTGCCATTCATCTCCGGGCATTCGTCCCAAAATTGTCCCTTTGCCGTGAACGACTTCATCATGCGACAAAGGTAAAACAAAATTTTCGGTAAAAGCATACAAGAAACTGAAAGTCAGTTCATTTTGATGATACTTACGATTGACGGGATCTTCTTTCATATAATCCAGTGTGTCGTGCATCCACCCCATATTCCATTTGAAACCGAAACCTAATCCGCCTAAATAAGTGGGACGTGATACCATCGGCCATGCGGTAGATTCTTCGGCAATGGTAACAGCCCCCGAATTTTCACCATATACCAGTTCGTTTAATTGACGCAAAAGGGCGATTGCTTCCAAATTTTCTCGGCCACCATATTGGTTAGGGATCCATTCTCCTTCTTTGCGTGAATAATCCAAATAACGCATGCTGGCTACGGCATCCACGCGTAATCCGTCAATATGATATTCCCGGATCCAAAACAAAGCGTTAGCTAACAAAAAATTGGATACTTCATTGCGTCCGTAATTGTATATTTTTGTTCCCCAATCTTTATGTTCTCCTTTACGCGGATCTGCGTGTTCATAAAGGGCAGTTCCATCAAAATTAGCCAATCCGAAGGCATCTTTGGGAAAATGGGCAGGTACCCAATCCATAATAACACCAATGCCGGCTTGATGCAATTGATCAATTAAATATCGAAAGTCGCCGGGGGTTCCGTAACGGCTAGTGGGGGCATATAATCCTGTTTCTTGGTATCCCCAACTGCCGTCAAAGGGAAATTCCGCAACGGGTAAAAATTCCACGTGTGTAAAACCCATTTCTTTTATATATTCAGGTAACTCTTTTGCCATTTCCAGATAGGTCATCCATCTGTTATTTTCTTTCCGACGCCAAGATCCCAAATGGACTTCGTAAATGGAAATCGGTTGTTCGCGATAATTGGTATTTTGTGCCCGATTTTTCATCCATTTTTCATCATGCCAAGTATAGCTTTTGATGTCATAAACCAAACTGCCTGTTTTAGGGCGTACCTCGCTGACAAAACCATAAGGATCTGCCTTTAACGGTAACAATCTTCCGTCTTTATCCAACAATTCATATTTGTAAATATCCCATTCATGAAGGCCAGGGATAAAAATTTCCCAGATACCGCTGGAACCGCGGGGACGCATTAAATGCCGTCTGCCGTCCCAATTATTAAAACTGCCCACAACACTAACGCGGGATGCGTTGGGGGCCCAAACGGCAAATGAAACACCTTGCACCCCCTGATGTGTTATAAGGTGTGCGCCCAATTTTTGATAAATTTCCCAGTGTTGCCCTTCCCCGAACAGGTATAAATCCATATCACCTAATACAGGTAAAAACCGGTAAGGGTCATCCACTTCATAAGAAGAATTGTCGGGCAAAGTAATTTTGAATTCGTATTCAAAAAAATCTTTTTGTTTGGGTAGATCCAATTGAAAGATACCATCCATAATCAGAGTCATTTTGCCCAAAGATTTTTTGTTTTTGTCCAAAACCTCTACGGATTTTGCCTGGGGTTGCATGGTTCGGATGAATAAACCTTTTCCGGAAAGCGCTTCGTGCATACCCAAAACAGAAAACGGATCACCCTTCAATGAACCGTTTTGTAACCCGTATAAAACCTTTTCGGATATTGCTGACATTGTCCCCCTTTTTGGAAAGAGATTTAGCATACTTTTTGTCAAAAAGCAAGTCTTTTTCCCACTCTTTTAAAGAATGAAAAAAAAGCTTGATTTATTACGTATTTTTGACTAGAATATCACACAAGAACGAAAGGAATTGATATGATTAGCTTTTTTAACAGAATCGGGAACAGTTGGATTGCCAAAGGAATATTCTTTTTACTTGGGGCCAGTATGATGGTTTTTTGGGGGTTGGGCGGTATTTCCAATACGGCAGGATCCGATAATACGGCTCTTTCAGTTGCCGGTAATGAAGTTTCTATGCAAGAATTGGGACACACTTTTGACCAAGAACGAAATAAAATGACACGGATTACAGGGGCGTATATCAGTCCTAAACAAGCAATTCAAGCGGGTTTATTGGATCAGGTTGTTCAACAATTAACTTTGCGTGAATTAAATGCGAAAATCCAAGACAGAATCGGCTTGTCGGCTTCAGATAATGCGGTTCGTAATTACATTGAAAAAAATCCTGTTTTTGCAGACAATTTGGGGAAATTTGATGCAAATTTATTTTACTCTTATCTGTCAGGGATGAATATGTCTCAAGCAGAATTTGCACATCAAATGCGTGCGGAATTGGCCAATCAACATTTGCTCAGAACAATTTCTGCTGCCGTTCCTAAAAATCAAAAATTGATGAATGCGGCTGTTTTGGCTCAAAAAGAAACAAGAGAAATTGTCGGTGTTTTGTTGACCCCGAAAATGATTTCCGTTGCCGAACCGACTTTGCAAGAATTAAAGGATTATTATGAAGCATATCTGGAAGAATTCGGTATCCCGGAATATCGTACTTTGCGAATTGTTTCATTGAAGGCGGACAGTTTTGAAAACAATTATGATAAAATGTATGACGCTTCTCGTAAATTGGAAGATTTGTTAGGCGCAGGTAAGACCTTAAAGGAAGCCTGTTCCGAATTGAAATTAAAGGAAGGATCGTTGGTAACGGTTGATGCTTCCGGTAAAGATAAAAACGGAAAAGAACAAAAAGAATTGAAAGTGCTTTTGGAAGAATCTTTCGGATTGGCAGAAGGGGAAACGACAACACTTGTTGATGTAGAAGGTGGATTTATTGTTGCCGGTGTTGAAAAGATTATTCCTCAAGGATACAAAGGTTTCGATTCGGTTAAAAATGATGTCGTTCAACTTTGGAAAACGGAACAACAAAAATCTGCTCTTTCAAAAACGGCGGATAAGGTGCTTACTTCTGTCAAAGAAGGAAAAGGATGGGCGGGATATACGCCTGTTTTCGGGATTGTTTCTCAAACAAATGCTGGGCAATTTCCGAAAAACGTTATTCCTGTTTTAATGCAACAAAAAACGGGTGCCGAACAAGTCGTTTCCATACCGACAGAAACGGGTGTTTTTGTGGCGTATGTGAAAAAGATTATTCCTTCAAAGCAAGCGCCTACGGAAGCAGAATTGGTGGAAGCAGCAAAAATGTGGAATGCTGATTTGTTGGCAGCAGTTCAACAATCTTACACAGAATTGTATCCTGTTAGTGTTCATCAAAAAGCGATCCAAAAAGCTTTTTCAATTTACGATAAACAAGAAGATTAATTTTTTAATCTTTTGAATGGGGGGAAAATGGGGAAAAAGAAGCTTTTTTTTAAGTTTTTTCTGTGTGTCGGAATACTGTTTTCAAATGAAGTTTTATCACAGGAAATTGAACTGCAAGAAGATGCACCTGTTGTTCAAAAGGTGATTTTTGATACGCCGGAAATAAATTACACATGGGCAGATTTTTTGATCGGGGAATCTTGTCGGGACGATTTTGCTCTTTTATCCGGTCTTCCCTTTTTAACGCCGGAACAGGAAAAATTAAAAAATGAAATGACAACTTATTGCCTTTCTTCTGTTTCCGTTTGGGATGATTTAAAGAAAATTTTCAGACAGAATAAAAAAAGCTTGCTGTTAAATCAAAATGCAAAAGAAGAATGGTTTGTTATACGGTATGTTAAAATGATTCCGATTTATTTGTGGGACATTCATAACGCAAATCCGCAAGGACATACCTTGCAGGATAAACTGGACAAGATTCAAAATGCCATCGATAACAAAAAATTGGAAAAAGTTCTTGCTTTAATGCAAGATTTATCTCCATCACAGCAACTTTTTTTCATGCCTCTTTTTAATGAAATAACACAATTACTTGACTTTAAACAAGATTTAGGAAAGGGGGAAAAATGATTTTGAGCTTTTTTCTGATTTGTGCTTTGTTGGGATTGGGTGCTGTTATTACAAATGAAACGTTTTTTGTAACGCTTACTTTCCGAAATTATCAAATTTATTTATCTGTTTTCACTTTTGTTGGAATGGTATTGGGAATCGTTTGGCTGTGGAACTTGCTTTTGTTACCGTTTCGCTTATTCCGTAAATTTTCGTTATGGCGCCAACAATCCAAACAAGACCAAAAACGGATTTTTTTGGCGTCTGTTTTAGAAGCGCTGGCTAACCAAAACAAGGAACAATATCCTCTTTTGGTAAAACAAGCCTTACACCATTTCAAAAAAGAAGAAGTGATTTATTGGGTTATTTTATCCTTATTGCAACCTTCCGAAGAAGTTTATCAAAAATTGTTGACTTTCCCGTCAACGGTTTTAGGGGGGATATATGGTTTTTTGAATATGGCCGAAGGAATGGGGAATACAACGGAAATGCGCAATTTGTTGGATTCTTTGCCTGAAAAACAAAGACAGGTTTTATGGGTGAAACAGGCCTATTTTCAGCTGTCTTTAATGGAAGGCGATTGGGAACAAGCTTGTCAGTATTTAGAAACGTTGAAAAAAGTGATGCCTAAATCTGAATATAAACGTAGTCGTGCCTGTTGTTTGATGATGATGGGGCAGGTGGATAAAGCTTATAAATTAGATGATACTCAGGCTCCGATTGTATTAGCAAAAGCAAAAGAAAACCCGGAAAAGGCCTTAAAGATTTTGAATGCGGCGTGGAAAAAAACGCCTTGTCAAGAAATTTATAATGCTTTTAAATCGGCATTGTCAGGTAAAACAGATGAAGAAAAAATGAAAGCGGTAAAGGCCTTGGTGAAACAAAATAAAGGGAATCGTTTTTCGTTATTGGCGTTAGCAGATATGAATTTGGAAACAGGAAACGCCCCAAAGGCCAAAGATATTTTGGAAGAATATTTGGAAAATTTCCCCTTAACACAACAAGTGGCTTTGATGATGGCCAAAGTGGAACGCCAAGGGTGGAAACATGAAGAAGCAGCTCTTGATTGGGAAAAAAAGGCCTTGAATCTGCAAGAAAAAACGGGTTGGATTTGTACACATTGTGGTCACCAATCCGGCAAATGGGAACCAGTCTGTCCTGCCTGCCACCTTTTTAACGGGATGATTCCGAATTAGATTTTGTAATTTGATTGTTGCGGGGATTATTTTCAGATAAAATCAACCGTCTTATTGTTGAATTATTGAATCTTTCCAGAATATCTCCATGTTGAACAGAGCCAATTAAGTTTTCAGAAAACATTCCCACACGGATTCCTTTTTCTTGAGCTTTTTTACCAAAATGAAAGAGCCGAAATTTTAGGTCTTCTTCAAATAATGTGCTTTCCATATCAGAATAATTTTTCATTGAAAGGGTTGTTTTTAATTGGGGATGAATTGTTTTGAACCATTCTTTTAATGTTTCATATGCGGGTAAGCCGGCTTTTTTCACTGTGGTAATACCAATCGCCGTAGCATCAGATTCTGTGGCAATTTCGCGTGCATAATCTGCTTCATCCATTTCTTTTTTATTCACGGTTCCCCATTTTT
The DNA here is from genome assembly GCA_017540065.1 of Alphaproteobacteria bacterium. Taxonomy (GTDB): domain Bacteria; phylum Pseudomonadota; class Alphaproteobacteria; order CAAHEQ01; family UBA3637; genus UBA3637. The sequence goes on along the minus strand of JAFYBU010000081.1, from coordinate 22,523 downwards.
GCAAAAAATGATTTTTTTGTTCTTGACGGGCATGCGCCATTTCGTGAGCCAGTATATAAGTTATAAAAGTAAGTTTTTCATTTGGTTTTAATTCCTTAATTTTTTCGGATAAATTAATCGGTTCTAAAAAGATCTTTAATGAATTTTCATCTTTGACAAAAGTTTGTCCCAAACGTTTCGGATCCGGGCCGGATAAACACAACTCTGTTACTGGTTTTCCCCCTTCCATGGCTGCTTGATATAGTGAAGGGTTGTGTTTTTGGATTTGTTCTAATGCATGCAGAGTAAGGTCGGCTATTTCTCTGAATTCGACGGGTATTTTTTTACGCTCACTTTTGTTGAATAAATTATAATCAAATAAAATTTTATCCATCTTTTATTCCTTTATCAGTTGTTCTGATGTTTCGGATAATAAATTATCTTTGTTGGTCGGGGCCAAAGTTTCCACTTTTTCCAAACGACGCCTGACCGCACGTGTTCTGGTTTCAGCCGCATCTAATGTTTTATGTGTTTGTTCAATTTTCTTTTTTACATCTTCCACCCAATCAGCGTATTTCAAAAATTCTGTTTTCACTTCATTGAGCACTTGCCATACTTCGCCGGATTTTTTTTGGATGGCTAACGTTTTGAATCCCATTTGAAGACTGTTCAAAAATGCACCTAAAGTGCTGGGGCCCGCAATACAAATTCGGTTTTTATTTTGAATATCCGCCGCTAATCCCGGACGTTTCATTACCTCGGCATATAAACTTTCCGTTGGTAAAAACAAAATCCCGAAGTCCGTTGTTTTTGGGGGGTATACATATTTTTCTTGAATTTTTTTTGCCTCACTTCTGACGCGACGTTCTAATTCTTGTCCGGCTTTTTCAACAGCTTCACTGTCCCCCGAATCGCTGGCGGCCAACAAACGTTCGTAATCTTCAATGGGGAATTTCGCATCAATCGGTACTAATACATCACCGGCCGGTAATTTGATAGCATATTCCACCACTTCGCCTTCTTCTTTGATGTGGGCATTTTTAATGAATTGATCCGGACTTAAGATTTGTTCCAATAAAGTTCCCAATTGTACTTCTCCCCAAGTGCCTCGAGATTTTACATTTGTCAAAACGCGTTTTAATCCGCCCACATCCGTTGCTAAATTTTGCATTTCTCCCAATCCTTTATAGACTTGTTCCAAACGTTCGGAAACTTGTGTAAAAGACGAACTGATGCGTTGATTCAAAGTATTTTGTAATTTTTCATCCACGGTAGCACGCATAGTTTCCAAACGTTCTTCTAAAACTTTTCGGACAGCCTCGTTAAAGTTCATCAAATTTTGTCCCAATTCTTGGCGTAAATCTTTTGCGTCTCCGTGCATCATGCGTTCCAAACGTTCTAAATCGTTTGTCGGCGCTGGTTTTGAAATTTGTGCTAAACGCACCAATACAATAACGCACAAGATCAGAACAAACACTAATAATCCCAAAACAGCCCACAACATAAAAAAGTCCTTTCCTTTTATAAAAAATTGATATATGATACATACCATAAAAGGAGACAAAATGCAAAGTTTTATCAACACGATTTTAAAGTTTATTAAATGGCCCATAGCCCTTTTTTGCATTGTTTCCGTTTATCCGATGTCAAGAGCGTTATTACAGATGATAACAAACACATTTTCTGCTGATATTTTTATTACTTTTTTGATGCCGGCTTTCGGGGTTATGGTCGTTTGGGGGCTTATTCCCGGTTTAAGTGGCAGCGCATTGACTATTTTTGCTCATGAATCCACGCATATGCTGGCTGCAATTTTGACTTTTCATAAGCCCAAAGCAATGAGTATTCGTGATGGGGAAGGGGGATCTTTCAGTTATCAGGGAAAAGGCAACTGGCTGATTACGATTGCACCTTATTTTTTTCCTACGTTTCCGTTTTTGTGGATGTTAGCGGGGCTTTGGTTTCAATATCATCATCAACCTTTTCCCTCGTGGTATATTATGGCTTTCGGCTTTTTGGTCGGTTATCACATTGTTTCCAACTTTTATCAAATTCATTCAGAACAGACGGATTTTAAGAAAGCGGGGTATTTGTTTTCGTTGTTTTTTATTCCCGGAGCAAATATTTTACTGATAGGGTATTTGTGGAGCTTTGTTTTGAATGGTTGGGCCGGTTTAGGAGATTGGCAACGTTTGGCTTTTCAACAAACATATTTATTTGTAAAAGAAAACATTTCAGCATTGTTACAAATGATAAATTAAAAGCCCCCGATAAGTCGAGGGCTTTTTTTTAACAACAGACCTTTGTTTTCTTTTTGGGCGAATTTTCCAAAACAGCAACGGCCGTGTACCAAAATTCTTGATCACGTCCTATTGGAGATCCCGCTTTTTGCCACAATTCATAGGCTTTTAATTCCACCTGTTTATGTTTTTGTTCCGGTGTGCATTTAGACAGCTTTTTTTGCATATTTCCTCCTTTTGTTTGATGCTCTTTTTTACATAAGATTAAAATGGTGTGGGAACAAGTCAACAAAAGTCTGGAGAAGGTTAAAATTTTTCTTGCAAAATAAAAAAAATTCTTTTACCCTATATGACAGAGGAAAAAATGAAATTCAAACTTTTTGTATTGGCTTTAGTTTTTTCGGCGACTCCTGTGTGGGCGTTGGATCCGTTTTTTGTTTACACGCAAAATGCTCCTGAAAATTGTGTGGATGCGGATGTGACAAAGGAATTGGATTTACCCACATTGATTCAAATTGGGATTTGTAATAATCCGGCCCTTAATCGCGATTATATCTCCGTGAAGGCGCAGGAAGCATCTCTCGGTTCCACAAAATCGGAATACTTGCCGACCATCGAAGCAACCGGTTCTGCCAGTAAGTCTGTCAGTAAAGTGGAAGGCGGACAACGTGAAAATACTTCTCCTTTTTCCGGAAATATCGGCTTAAGATGGCTGATTTATGATTTCGGTGCACGTGGGGCAACCACGGATCAAATGCAAGCCTATTTGGATTCCGAATCTTTTCAGTATAATGCGGCTTTGCACAATACGGTGTTAGCAATCAATCAAGCTTATTTTGATTATCTGTCCAACGGGGAAGTTTTGAAAAGTGCCCAAGAAACAATGAAATCTTATAAAAAATCATTTGAAGAAACTTCCAAACGTTATAAGTTAGGAATGGCGGCTTTAAGTGACAAATTGTTGGCACAAACCACTTATAAAAAATCCGAATTAAAAGTGATTGAAGCGGAAAATACACTGAAAAAATCAGGGGCAACGTTGGCGACTTTGTTAAACTTACCAACGGATACGGAATTTAAACTTTCTTTGCCCAAAAAGGATAAGGATATTACAGCCATTTCTACAGATATGACGGTCGGGCAGATGATGGAAGAAGCTTTGAAATTGCGCCCGGAACTGAAAAGTGCTGAAAGTCAAGAACAAGCTGCCAAATACGCCATTGATATTGCTAAAGCAGGTCATTATCCTTCTTTGTCTGCCAATGCCAATGTGGGGTATAATGATTATTGGAAAGGAAATGATCCTTATCGGATGAACGGATCGGCAGGACTTTCTTTATCTGTTCCTTTATTTAATGGTTTCAAAACGACCTACAACGTTGCAAAGGCACGGTATCAATATGCAGCAGCCCAACAATCCACCATTGAAACACAAGATTCTGTTAAAAAAGAAGTCTTTAATGCATATCAAGATTATCAAACGGCGGTTTCTTCTTACAAAGTAAATAAAGAAGTTTTGGAAAGTGCTAAAGAAAGCGAACGTGTATCGTTTAAATCTTATCAAGCCGGTAAGGAAAGTATTTTGAATCTGTTGACTGCGCAGGCTGAATTGGCTGCTGCACGTCAGGGGGTGGCAACTTCCTTCTATGATGTGTTGATCGCCAAAGCTAATCTGTATCGTGCTATCGGTCAATTTTAAGAAAAAGTTTTGATTTTCAAAAAATTAGATTTCTTTTTTCAAATTTCCGTTTATGGAAGGGATGTTTTCACAATTTTGAACTTTTTGAACAATATCCGCCACTTCTTTTGGTGTATAAGGTCTGTTGATAAAATCAATACGATAAAAATCAACACTTGTGTCTGCGCGTTCTTTTCCAATATAAAAAGGTTTGTCATTAAAAACAGTTGTCTGACAATCCTTTGTCCACACGTGGTAAATTTGTCCGTTTTTGGTAAGACGCATCCGACATTCTTTTTTCTGGCATACAGCGCAATGGCGTGTTAAACAATTCACACTTTGGAACAACGGGACATCCTGATACACGGTTAAAACGGTTGGTAAAGCGGCTTTTTTTGAAATGGTTTTTAAGTTTTCTAAAGTGTCTTCTACGGGAAGTGTAATTCTTGTTATTCCCCATTCCTTCGCTGTCTGGACAGCTTCGGTGTTCATCATGTAAAAAGAAGCGTCGGCTGTAATTTCGGCGCCCTTTGGCAATGCTTCTAATCCCCATACATTTCCGATTTCAAAACGGGTATAACCGGCCTTAAATGCTTCGTTTGCTTTTTCTTTCAGATGATAGGGATTCAGACACCAAGTGGGCAAAGCCAAACGCACCTTTTCTTTGGGGAGTTTTTTCAAATCCTTCAAATCCAAATCTTCCTGCAAAACGATAATTATTTCATTGAAATCAGATGTATCTAAATCTTTTATCTTTTCCAAATCATCTGTTTTCAAAATCCATTGAATATCTTTGGGTAAGGGGCGTGTGTCTGTTTTTGGTAATGTCCCATGTTTAGGTGCTATTTCGATTTTTTCATACAGGTCGCGTCGCAACTGATTCAAAGTAGACATCGGCACAAAAACCGGCGGATCATTTTTAATGGAAATAGTTGGTAAAAATTCGGTATCTTTGAATTTCAAAAAGGCCGATTTTACAGCGTCATTCATTTTTTCGGGATTTTGTGCCGGTTGAAAATCGCCGACAATACGCGCTTCTGTTTTACCAGAACGCGCCACAATTTCTTTTGTCTTTAATATAACTTCCACGGGAACCGTTATTCTGTTTTTGTATTCATGCGGTTTGGGGGAAATGAATTTATAACTGCCTTTCACCTCTGATGACGAAGCCAAATATACTGTTTGACCTGCTTCAATAAAAGGTGCTTTTGGTGGAAGTTTGATTTCAACTTTTTCACCGGCTTTTACTTCAAAAACGTTTTTATTTTTTGCCCGCATTTCCTGGACAGAAAATCCGAAAGGTTTTTCGGAACCGGGAACATCAATTTGAATTCCGTCAAAACGGGCGACAGGATGATTGGGGGTAAACACCAAGGTGTTGTGATAAATATTTTCCGCTTTTCCGATTTCTAATCCGCGATGTCCCACAAAATCATTATCTACCACTTCTGTATTTTTGCCATGCAGGCGGAATTTTGTCCAAGGACGTGAAAAGATTTGGCGAATATTTTCAGCACGTTTAGGGTCAGCTTTACCTTTATCCAAAATTCGCCGATAATAATCTGTGACCGCTGCCACATACAGAGCCTTTTTCTTGCGTCCTTCAATTTTTAATGAAGTAACGGGTAATTTCAGGATTTCTTCTTGTAAAGCCATGTCCTTCATGGAAAAAAAGTGTGCACTTGTATCGCCTCGTTTGAATAATGAGCGACAAGGGTAAGCACATTTTCCACGGTTAGCACTGCGTCCTTGTTCCATAGAAGAAAAAAGGCATAAGCCACTATAACAATAGCACAAGGCGCCATGAATAAACGCTTCGGTTTCTAATCCTGGGATTTGGGCAATTTCTTTGATTTCTGATAAAGTCAATTCACGCGCCAAAACAATCCGTGAAAATCCTGCTTTTTGTAATGCTAAAGCTCCTTCTTTGTTATGAACGGCCATTTGTGTGCTGGCATGCAAGGACAATTCCGGATAGCTTTTTTTGATAATTCTGGCCACGCCCAAATCCTGTAAAATAATGCCGTCCACCTGACAGGCAGAACACACATCCAACGTTGCCAATAAATCCGTTAATTCTTTTTCTTGTATTAACGTGTTAATTGTTACGTAAACTTTGCGTTTTAGATAATGAGCATAGGCGGTAAATTCATTTAATTCTTCGGGCGAAAAATTGGTGGCGCTGGCACGTGCGGAAAAAGCTTTCAGTCCCAAATAAACAGCATCTGCCCCATAATAAAGGGCAGCATATCCGGCTTCTAAATCGCCTGCAGGTGCTAATAATTCAGGTTTTTGCATGCCCCCTATTATACCCGAAAACCCCTTAAAAGTCAATTTTCTTCTTCAATCAATTGAGCCCCATTATGAATTGTTTCCTTGTAATCATTAATTGATTGTTGAAGCATAATTTTCATATTTTCCTCCGAGAAGTCTTCTGCTTGTAAAATTTCTGAAAATTTTTCTCCTAACCTTCCACAATCTGAGCTCATACTAAAGACAAAAAACAAGTTACCATCTAATAAAATTTTTGGGGCAGAAATAATATCATTTTCTAAATTGTAATGTCGTAGTTCCATGTCCACAGAATAGGAACTACCAATTAAATAATCTACTTCTTCATTCATCAACATCTCAAGAGCTTTTTTGGTTGTTGAAATTTGTACTATATTGGCGTCTTCTGGTAATCTATGCTGAAATAAGGGGTAAATATGCTCAGCTGTACGAACAATACCTTTTATTCCTTTTAGATCATCTAAAGAATTCACAGAAATTTCTTTCCCTTTTTTAAAATAAACCGTGAAAACATTTTTAAAATAGCCGGGATAGACAATAGTGGTTCCTGCCCCCAAATCCTGAGGACGATAATAGGCAGTTAAAAGCAAATCAATCTCTCCCTTTTTTAATGCTTTAATAGCTTCTGAATAAGATGAAAAACCGGTGCTTTTATAACTGATTTTTAATTTAGAAGAAATTTTATCCAAAACCAGTCGTCCCAATCCAAAACTTTCTAAGTCTTTTGTAAGAAGTTCATCATGACGTTTCACCCAACCAAAAGGGGGAGTAGAAACCATCCCCGCAACACGTAATGGACGAGAATAACCACATTGAATGATCTTTGGAAGCGGTGGATCACAACAATCTGGCACTACTTCTACTATTTCAGCAGAAGCAATTGATGTGGTGATAATGATAGTAATAACAAAGATAAAATTAAAACATCTTCTCATTCCAAGTCCTTTCATTAACTATCTTTCCAATTCTTGTAATACGTGGACAGCTTTAACTTTGTCGATAATGGCTTTAACGTATTTATCGATAGGGCTATCTGCGGAATAATCCCCAGGGGCAATAATGTTGACACGCCTTTCGGGAATTAAATGTTCTACTTTCTTTTTTCCATTTTTTTTATCAGGATTATAAACGGCTATTGCGTGTCCATTGTGGCGACGAATGATTTGCATGCAAGGAATATCTGTATCGCCATCTCCCACATAAATCATATGTGCAAAAGGAATAGCTCTGTCTTTTGTGGACATATAAGCGTTAACTCCTTCTCTGTCACAAATATCTTCACATCCTTTGTTGATTCGGAAAATGAATTGTGTTTTTGATGTATAATTCAAAACAACAGCCGGCCAGATAGCATTACCGTGAGCATCATACATAAAACTGGATGCAAAAATTTCAGCAAAATTTTTAGCAACAGGGGTTCCCGAAATCATTTCTTTCAAGCCAGATGAAATGATATAATGTTTCAATAAAACTCCTTGTTTTAATGCATACTTATTAATTCTGGTAAACCAAGTTGAAACGCCCTTAAACAATTCAATATCTTTGCCTGCAGCGTGCAAAGTAGCACGGTGAATTAATTGATTATGTTTTTTAGCTTCGCTCATCATTTGGTACATATAGGCAGCCACTTCATCTGCTTCCTGGTTGCGTCCTAACATGTTTGCCTTTGTCCAAAATTCTTTTGGTTTTTTAATTTTTAAGGCCTTCATCCATCCGTATTCTTGCATATTTCCGGGGGACAAAGTTCCATCAAAATCATAACAAATAGCCATTGGAATTAAATCTTTCATGATGCCTCCTATAATTCAAAATTATCATTTGGAAAAAAGGAAACTCCTTGTTCAATCAAGGATATTTCTCGTCTGGAAAAAGGATGAACAAGCGGGTGATCTGGGCTTAAAAATTCCACTTCATCATGTTTTTCCGGTTCCATGTTTTTGGGGGTTCCGGTATATTTTTTAACCTTGAAAAAGAAAGTAATATGTGTGTGAATCGGTTCTACCAATTTGAATTCCAAGTTTTCTTCTTTGACGTCTATTCCCAATTCTTCTTTTAATTCTCTGACGGTTGCGTGTAAAACGGATTCTCCTTGATCCACATGGCCGCCCGGCAACATATAAAATCCATCAGCCATTCCAGTGTGAGCACGTTTGACAAATAAAAATTTTCCATTATCTTCAATAAGACAAACTGCTGATACTTTTTTAAATTCATAAGGCATTTTTATTTACCCCCTTTACGCAAAAGTATATCAAATTTTGAAAGAAAAGGAAAGGCTTCTCTTGAACTTTCATTGAAAATGGGGTATACCTGTTGACGATGATTTATTTAATTGCGTTTTTATCGCCTCTATTTTATGCACTTTCAGTCTTAATTGAAAGCTTTTTGTCGTTGGATATTTTTAAGAAGCCGGTGACGATGTGTTTTTATGCTTCTTTAACAAACGCCTTGTTTGTTCCATTGATGTTTTATTTTGGAACACCCACATTGCCTGAGGTTCGTTTTTGGATTGTTTATGCTTTATTGGCAATCATTGATATTGTATATTTATGTCCGTATTATATTGCTTTGAAAAAGACGGATACTTCTGTTGTTTCTTCGCTGTTTTCCATTGGTAAAATTTTTATTCCGGTTTTGTCTTTTTGCTTTTTGGGGGACGTTTTAACTCCTCTGCAGTACACAGGATTTTTCATTGTGATATCGGCTTCTTTTATTCTGAATATGAAAAAGGGGAGTTCCTTGAAAATAAATCAAGCTTTTTATTTGATGTTTTTGTCCAGTTTCTTACTTTCTTGTCGGGGTATTTTAGCCAAGTATGCATTGGGATCAGATGGAATATGGGTGAATACGATTGTTTATCCTAACTTAATTTCCGGGGTGCTTGTTTTTTTATTTTTATTAGTCAAAAAATTTCGACCGGATATTCGCAAACATTCTCGTTCTTATATGAAAAAATTCCCTTTGTTTTTGATAAACGAATTTGTTTATTTTGTGGCTATTCTATGTGCTATTTATGCACTTTCTAAGTTGTCTCTGGTCATCAGTGCTGCAATAGAAGCAACCGAACCCATTTTTCTGCTTTTTCTGGTTTGGCTTATTCAACCTTTTTATCGTTTTCAATTCAAAGAACTTAATGTTTCTTTTGCAAAAAAGATGATCTGTTTTATATTGATGATTATTGGAATTGCTTTTATTTCTTAAACACTTATTGCGTTAAACTTGACAAAAATCTGGATTTATGGTATACTATATGCATACCATAAAGGAGGTAACATATGAATTGGAAGAAGTTTTTAGTTGAAACAGCTGTTGTAGGTGTGGTAACTGCCGGAGCTTTATTGTATGCCCCTGCATTTTTAGCCGCTGAAGCTGGTGCAGTCATATTGGGAACTCAAGTGGGAATCGGTGCTTTAGGTTTTTGTGGATTACGCAAGGCATGGAAAGATTTGTGGAATGAAGTTCCTCAAAAGAGTGAAACTGTAAAAATTGAAGTTCAACCGCAACAAAATGCTTTGCAAAATGAAAAAACAAATACACGGGAAAAAACGCGCTCTGCTCGCAAAAGATGGGGTATGAAAGCTCCTCGCTTTTTGGGCAGATGGCATGCTAAAACTGGCGAAACCGAAAGAACAAATTATCGTGATGCCGCATAGGAGGAAAAATGTCAAAAGATTATTTAGATGAAATTAAAGAGGGGGAAGAAAAAGTGATTCAGCGGGATAAGGAAGCTGCAAGAAAATTGGCCGAAGAATCAGGTGAAACACCTGTAAAAAAGTCTGGTGCCGCTGCCATTTCTGAAGAAGCTGAACAAGTCTCTGCCGAAGCAAAACTTGTAAAAGCCCAAGCCGAAAAAACAGCTGCTCAAGGTGATTTATGGAAAGCCAGAAGCGATAATGGTGTGAAACTTATGAAGTCTGTCGGCAAATGGGCTGCGTGGGGTGCTGCTCTTACCGCTTTATTTCTTCTTTTGAAAGGTGGCTGTGAAGCCGTAAAAGAAGACTCTGATAACAATAAGGACGGTGAAAGTGGTAACCGTATCACACGTATCGGTAAAAAAGTTACCACTGCCACTTTGGATACTGCTGAAGCCGGTGCAGATGCTGCTACTTCCGTCAGTGAAGGTGCAAAAGAAGGCGCCGAAAGATTTGAAGATTTTACGACTCGTCCTTCTTTCTTGAAATTTATCACCGACGTAGAAGCGGGATCAAGAGGCAAATCTTGGCTTCCGGGTGCTCGTTCTCTCCAAGCTAATTCATGGAATTCGAACAATCCGAAACAACCTCTTTCAAAGGAACAATTGGAAAGTATCTTAAATACAAGAAAGTATTACAAAGATATGCACAATGGACAACCCATGCCTGAAAATGAATTTTATAAACTTGTTGATGAGGTTTGTCCTTCTTGGCCGAAAAAAGGTGGTAAACCCATTATTCATTCACGGATTACTGGCAGAAATTGATTTGCTGTTATCTTTCAAACAAGCCCCTTTTATCCGGGGCTTGTTTTTTGTTTCAAATAACACCGTTTTCCAACAAAGACACAGTCTTTTTTTCAGGGTTGATTTCTGCCATAACGCCATAAGGCAAAATCAATTGTGGTAAGGTGTGCCCGTAATCCATGTTGGTTACAACGGGTAAATCCGTACGTCCGAATTCTTTCAGACCTTTTAAGATAGCTTTATCAAATTCGGGATATTTTGCCAACCATTTTTGTTCTTCTTCTTTGTTCTTGAAACGTTCATTTCCGGGGCGTGCAAATAACAATCCGCCTAATCGTTCTAATATCCCTTGCGCACCCAAATTTCGCATCCAATACAGCACCCATTCAGCCGGTGGTTGTTCTTCGGAATCTTCCAAAAATAAAATAGCATTATCAAAATCATCCGGTTCCGGCCATAATTTTGTTCCGATAATGGTGTTCATTAAAACGTCAGCGCATCCCCCGATTAAAGGACCACAAACAACGTTATCCCCTTGAATATAACGCCAAGGAGTTGAAGGAATCCTTTCACGTTTTGGTGGATTTTTCAATCCCCAATCCACGTTTTCCACAATAAATTCTTTACTTTCCGGCAGAATACCGACAGGATCCGTAGAAAACAGAGTCTTTTTTGTATTTTCAATCATGATTTCGGGAATGCCTTTGTTTTCCGCATACCCAAATAAAAGAGAGGGGGCGTAAAATGAGGTTAATCCGGCCTTAAAGCACATCATGTGATTGACGGTGGTATCGGACAGTCCCATAAAAATTTTGGGATTATTATAAATAATTTCAAAATGTTTGTCTGTCATCAGGGGAAGCATTCGAATGGTATCATCTCCGCCGATATTGGATAAGATACCTTTGACCTCTTTGTTTTCAAAAGCCCACATAAAATCAGCCAGACGCCATTCGGGATGTTCATAAACTTCTTGTGGAGAACATAACGCGTGCGGGGCAGGGATAACGTGAATTCCAAAGGTTTCTTCGATTTGTTTAACGCCTTGTTCATAACGTTTGGGAAAAAGACCGGCCGTCCCGGATGATAAAGAAATACTGGCAATCGTATCTCCCTTTTTTAATGCTTTCGGTTTAATCAGTGTTTGCATATTTTCCCCCCTTGAAATCGCAAGTCTTATCATGTGCGTTAATAATACCAACAGCGCACAGATATGCATAAATAATGGTTGTCCCGACAAAACTCATTCCTCGTTTTTTCAAATCTTTTGAAATTTGATCGGACAATTCAGATCGTGTTTGTGCCCCATCAGATTTAATTGTTTTTCCCTGGGTCCACATCCAAATATATTGATCAAAAGATCCAAATTCTTTTTGGATTTCAAGGAAAACTTTGGCATTTTGAATACTGGCCTTAATTTTCAACTTGTGCCGAATCAGTCCTTTGTTTTGCATTAACTGGGTTACTTTTTCATTATCGTAAAGGGCAATCTTTTTTGCGTCAAAATTATCAAAAGCCTTTCTAAAATTTTCCCTTTTGTGCAAAACACATTGCCACGAAAGTCCTGCCTGGAAACTTTCCAAACATAACATTTCAAACAAAAGCCGATCGCTGTGAACTGGAACACCCCATTCACAATCATGATAATGAATATATTCCGGATCCGTTAAATCTACCCACCGACAACGCACCTTTATAAACCCGCCTTTTCACATGCTTCTTTTACAAAGCGATTGGGGTTTCCTTGTAATTTTTCAATGCGTTTTGCTCGTTCACATTCCCAAGCATCCACAGGATACATTTTGTCCCATGCTTGCATCAATTTTTTCATGGCATCACCCATATGATATTGCGGATATTCTGCTTCGAAATAAAGGTATGTTCGTGCAATGGTTCCTTTTGTGTATGCGGGCGGTTCTGCTTTTTTTCCTTCAATTTTCATGGGACAGGTGCCGAAAGTAATTTCTGCCGAAGGTAATTCTGCATAATTAAAATTGCTACGAATCGCATTAACAGCACCGATAGCAGGATACAGATTATACATATCGGATTGCATCAATTGAAAATCTTTGCTCATTTTTTCAGCACATTTACGTCCTTTGAACGATTTTCCTTTTGAATCTATACATTTCGGATGTCCGTCACGCCATTCGGCGAAAGCTCGTCCAAAGTTTTCGGCAGGCACAGCATGTTCCCATTCCAATTTATGGGCACGTTTTTCGTGTGTCGGTGTTTTGAAACCTTCCGGCAAAACAATGTTATTTTTCAAATCAAAATGACCCTTGCAATAAAAGGTCTCGTTATGACCCGCATAAACAACATTTGTCAGCAATTTTTTGGCTTTTGAAAAAGAATAAAGCTGAGTGTTTCCTGCCCATACAGATGAACTGAAAAGAGCTATTCCCAAAACAACGGATAATTTTTGGAACATAATCATTTCTTCTCCTTATTTTTATTTGCTGATTTTAATTGACCGCAAGCCGCCATAATATCTTCTCCCCTTGATCTGCGAATGGGGGCGGCAATAAAACGGTCTTCCAAAAATTTTGAAAATTTGTGCATTGTATTATTGCTGGAACATTCAAAAGGACATCCTTCCCACGGATGAAAAGGAATCAGGTTAAATTTTACCTCTAAATTTTTAACCAAAGGAATCAATTTTTCGGCACATTCCAATGAATCATTGATCCCCTTTAACATGACATATTCCATTGTAATATAATGGCGATGTTCGCACCGTTTTTGATATTCCCTACATGCCTTCACCAATTCAGCCAAAGGAAACTTACGATTGACGGGCATAATTTTGTTGCGAATTTCGTCGGTGGGGGCATGCAAACTGATGGCTAATTTCACACCTATATCTGCCAATTCCGGAATTTTATCTGCGCGTCCGGAGGTACTGACGGTAATTTTTCGTTTGGAAATCGCCATTCCGTCTCCATCATTTAAAATACTCAGGGCTTTTTTTAAGTTTTCAAAATTGTAAAGCGGTTCACCCATCCCCATAACAACCACGTTGGAAAGCAGGCGATTTTCATCCGTTTTTGTTGGCCATTCACCATAAGAATCCCTGGCCGACATCACTTGTCCCACAATTTCACCGGCCGTTAAATTGCGTTGACATTTTTGTGTTCCCGTATGGCAAAATTTACATCCTTGGGCGCATCCCACTTGTGTGGAAATACACACGGCTCCCCGATCTGTTTCGGGGATGTAAACGCATTCCACACGTGCACCGTCTTGAAATTCCATTAACCATTTACGTGTCCCATCAACGGATGTTTGTTCGGTTACAATTTTCGGATGTGTAAGGGTGTAATTTTCCTTTAATTTTGTGCGGAAATCTTTTGACAAGCTGGACATTTTGTCAAAATCAGTTTCGCCTTTGTTATAAATCCATTGCCAAAGTTGCTTGGCACGAAACGGCTTTTCACCGATTTGAACCAACTCATCCTTTAATTCATCAAAAGTTAAACCGATCAGTTCCTTTTTCATAGGTAATTACATGCCTCATTTATTTTTTCAAAGGCCTTTGAAAAACCCTTGAAAGAAAAGGTATCTGTTGTCAATGTTCCGCGTTTTGATTTCCCCTTCAAAACGCCGTTTGAACCTGCCTTCATTTGTTCTACCAAAAGGGCATCTGTTTTGGCATCTTTTGCCCAGGCGGTGTCTTCATGCGAAACCAATGATATGGCTTTTTTATTGTCAATCGTAAGGGTTGGGACAGACTTTTTTTGGTATGTATATCCTGCCACAACATTGACAACGTTATATGCTTTTTCTTGTGGGCGATGTGTTACCATCAAGAAAACGTCATCCCGTTTGGAATACTTTCCGGATGATTTTTGTGGTTCGGTGGCAATATAGCAAATTCTGCCCATTTCATCGTGATAGGTATAGGCTGTCCAATTACCGAAAGTGCCCAAATTTTCTAAATTAGGATCCTTTGCTGCTAAACAAGGAAATGTCGCTAATGCCAATATAAAACAAATGAAATACCGCATACGTCCTCCTTTTTTTGAAAGAGTATCACAAAAATGATATAGGGTCAAGGAAAAATTGTTCTTGCTATTTTCTTCAAGATAGGGTATAATACCCCAAATTGTTAAATTCAGATTCCCGAAAGGAGGGGTGTTAGTGTCAAAGATTGTGGTCCGCGAAAATAATGTGGAAGCAGGAATTCGTGTTTTGAAACGCAAAATGCAAAAAGATGGTTTGATGCGTGAACTCAGAATGCGTAAGTTTTATGAAAAACCCTGTGAACGCCGGAAGCGTAAGTTGGAAGAATGTATTCGTCGTACGCGTAAAAATCAACGGAAACGTCGTTTAACAGAAGGTTTTTAATTTTGTTAAATATTAAATCAGAAAGCGCCCTTTACGGGCGTTTTTTTCTTGCTTTTTTCGCCATCTTTTTGTATGCTGATTCTCAATAGAATGAAAGGCCTTAAAATGACTCCGAAAGTTTCTGTCGTTGTTCCTGTTTATAATGCTGCTGCTTATTTGAAAGAATGTTTGGCTTCGCTTGTCAATCAAACGTTAAAGGAAATTGAAATCATCTGTGTGAATGATGGGTCCACAGATAATTCTTTGGCAATTTTGAACGAATACGCTGCCAAAGATAATCGTTTCAAAATCATTGATCAAAAAAACGCCGGAGTTGGGGCAGCGCGGAATACAGGTATAGCACATGCGGTCGGTGACTATTTGGCTTTTTTGGATTCTGATGATTTTGTTGAAGATAATATGTTGGAATACCTTTATTACACGGCCAAAGCAGAACAATCGGATGTTATTGTTTGTGCTTTCTATATGTATGATAATCGAACAAAAGAAGACATTGATATCGCGTATCCCCATATACCTGAAACTCTTGTTTCTCCGTGTGAGCCAAAGGAATTGGGTGAAAATTTATTTACTTTTACCGGACCTAATGCTTGGACAAAATTGTGGAAGACAGAATTAATCAAGAAAAACAACATTGAATTTGGTAATTGCCCTTATAGCGAAGATGCTTTTTTTAGTTGGACTGCGTTGGCAAATTCCCAAAGAATCAGTTTTACAAATATTCCATTTATTCATTACCGTTGGTTTAATAAAGAACAGGCTTCTTTTTTAATTGAAAATCAAAGAAAATTAATGGATGTTTTAAAGACGCTTGCATTTCTTTTCAATAATTTGTTTGAAAAGGGATTATATGAAATTTATAAGGCAGCGTACACTAAGCGAGTGCGAGAATCTATTTCGTTTGAATTAATAAGTGCATGTCAAAATAAAAGTAAATTATTACCTTTGATTTTGCAAAATCTTCCGACATCTGTTGTTCAAGATTTATTTGCCCCTAAGGATCGGCCGGCCGTTTCTTTGATTCTGGCTGTTTATAATATGGAGAAGTATTTACCGCAATGTTTGGATTCTTTGGTTAATCAAACTTTGAAAAACATTGAAATTATTTGTGTAGATGATGGTTCAACAGATGGTTCTTTGAAAATTTTGCAAGATTATGCAACAAAAGATAATCGGATAAAGGTCCTAACGCAAACAAATCAAAAATTGCCTTTGGCACGACGTCATGCTATGGAAATTGCCTCTGGGGAATATGTTCAATATGTGGATGCAGATGATTACTTGGAATTGAATGCTTCGGAATGTCTTTATTTGTACAGCAAATTGTATGAATTGGATATGTGCTTCTTTATGGGGGAAAATTTTACGGATGGATATGATCACCACTTGAATAGTAGTCCTATGCAATTGAAGTGGATGCCGGACAATTTTGGTCCTGTTTTTACCTATAAGCATTTAACAAACATTATAATGCGTGTGAATGTGGGGTCTTGTTTTACATTTTATCGGCACGATTTTTTGAAGAAGAATCATATTGAATGGATTAAAGAGGCTTTATGTTATGAAGATACGCCCTTTTTTATTGAATCATTACTTCGTGCCGAACGTATTGGGGCGTTAAAGGAAACTTTCTATCATCGTCGTAAGCATTCGGGGGCAATAACAGAAAAATTGGACACGAATTTTCCAGACTTTTTGGCGGTTGTTTTAAAGGCGATTGCTTTAATGAAAAAATATGCGGATGAACAGACGTTAAACAATTATTTCAAAGATGCTCTTCAAAATGCTCTGAAGGTTTATGATCCGGGGTGTTCCGAGGAAGCGCGCCGAAGATTCAAATCCATCTTATACAACTTCTTTCTTGAAGCGAAAAAAATTCACAACGGCTCTTATTCCAAAGATGTAAAAAATTGGTGTAAGGCCTATGAAAAACGGCGTAATAAAATTTAATATCTAACTCTGCCTACGTAAACAGGGCTTCTTTTGTTGGATTTTTTCGAACATAAAAATTGTGTTTTGGCGGGATTTCTTCTCGCGTTCGGATCCGAAGATTGTTTTTTGGGGATGTTTCCTTCCACATAAACGCGCTGGAAAATAATTTCTTCCTGGCTTGTAAATAATCCTTTTCTCATTTTGCCCTCCTTTATCGTGTTCTGCCGAATTGGGTGAACTGGATGTGTTTTTGTTTACGATTGATTTGTTTTATCTGAAGATTTATTCTTTTATTTTCCTGACGTTCCCAGCTTTTCTTGTTTTGAGGGACTTCTTTTTGAAGAAAACAGTAATCGGTATCGATCCATTTTAATTGAATTTTTGACATATTAATCCTTTCTTTCGGGTAGGAATTGTATCATATTTTAACGAAAATTGCAAGGAACCCATTGCGTATCGGCTAATTTTTCGGCGCCGGTAATCAGCATAATCAATCGATCTACGCCCAAAGCATTTCCCGATGCTTCCGGCATTCCATATTCCAAAGCGTTCAAAAAATCCTCATCCATCGGATCATCCCAACCGTACAAACGTTTACGTTCAGCGTAATTGGCCTGGAAACGTTCCCGTTGTTCTTTTGCGTCAGTTAATTCAGAAAAAGCATTACACAATTCCACACCGCATGCATATACTTCAAAGCGTTCACAAACGTGCGGATTTCCCGGTTTTGTTCGTGCCAAAGCCCCTAATTGAGTGGGGTATTCACACAAAATGGTGGGCGCGTTATCTCCTAATTTATATTCCACTTTATTTAACATTATCCGAAAGAAAATGTCTTCCCAAGTATCATTATCGGAACATTCGATACCGACGCGTTCGGCTTCAGCCCGTAAATCCTTGGCCCACAAATTAACATCAGCGTACTTTTTGAAAGCTTGTTCGACCGTCAGTTTTTGCCATTTTATAAAAGGATTGCATGTCCGTTCATTATGGCGTAATTCTTTGACGTTACACGCTTTAGCACACGCTCTGACTACATTAACAGTATCTTTCATCATGGCTGAATAATCAGTTCCCGTGCGATACCATTCCAACATTGTAAATTCAGGGGAATGTGTATCGGAAACGGGTTCGTCCCGATAAGTGTGACAAATTTGAAAGATAGCCTTTTCTCCGGCCACCAATAATTTTTTCATGGCCAATTCCGGACTTGTATGTAAATAAAAATCGCCGGTTTGAAAACATTTCAAATGAACTTCATCACTGGGTGCAGGTTGCAGTGCGGGGGTATCCACTTCAATCAATCCTTGTTGATTAAAATATTTTCGTATTGTTTGGATGACCTTTCCGCGTGCCTGGCGCAACGGTGCATTTTTCATGTAAATTTCGGGATTCCACCACATCTTTCTTGACTTTCCTTTCTGATTAGAGTATAATCCTTTTCATCATTTTTTGCAAGAAAGGATTTAACATGAAACAACAAGCAAACCAAATCAGACCCGGCTGGGTTATTGAACACAACGGTAAACAATACTTGGTTACCAAAATTAACATCATTACCCCGGGTAAGGGTGGCGCTTTTATCCAAGTGGAAATGCGTGGTGTAGATTCCGGGTTAAAGACAGAACAACGTTGGCGCACGGCTGATACGGTTGAAAAGTTGATGAGTGAAGAATTTGATTGCACCTATTTGTATCGTGAAGGTGAAAAATTGTGCTTTATGAATTCCGAAACCTATGATCAATTTGAAATTATGGCAGAAACAATGGGTGATAAAGCTCTTTATTTGCAAGATAATATGCCTGTTACAGTGAATTTTATTGAAGGGAAACCCATTTCCGTGAATTTACCGCCGCATGTTGTTTTAACAATTACGGAAACAGAACCGGCCTTAAAGAATCAAACTGTAACATCTTCGTATAAACCTGCCGTTTTGGAAAACGGGATTCGTACCACGGTTCCTCCGTTTGTGAATGCGGGTGAAAAGATTGTTGTTTCCACCATTGACAACTCTTACGTGGAACGCGCAAAATAAACAGGTAATGATTAAAAAATCCCGCCTTATGGCGGGTTTTTTATTGGGCTGAAAATATTTTAATCATTAAAATTGGTGATGATATCTGTTTTATATCCCCCGATGGTAGCGCAATTATCTCTGCGTCCTTTTGCGCCGGCAGCCACAGCCAAACATTGTTCTTCGTTTTGTGCGGTTACGGTGACGGTTACTATATTTTGACTTTCATCATATTTTCCCGTGATGGAAACACCGCTGGGGATAGCTTCGGGTTCTAAACCGATATCTGTGCAATTTTTCCCCACATCGATGTCGCCACCCTTGTAACTTCTGGTTAAAATAGCGCACGTGGTTGCCGCTGAAAGAATATCGTTTACTGTATTTTTCTTTATTGCCTGAGTATATCCGGCAATGCCGGCCACGGACAAAATGCCAATAATGGCTAAAACGCCTAACATTTCAATCATTGAACGACCGGATTGTTGCGATTTTTGAAACATGAAAATTCCTCCTTTAATGAAATTTGTATAGCATATTTTTTTATTTGATGCAAGGGGGATTTTTCATAAAAAAACACCCCGCAAAAACGGGATGCTTTTTTTGATACGGATTGAAATTAATCCATAAGGAAGTAAAGTGTGGCAGCACTACCATTGCAAGTACTAGTATTTGCAACCATTTGTTTCAATTGGCTGCATTGATTATTATCTTCTGCAGTCAAATTCACTACTACTCTAGCAGGATGTCCGTTTTGTCCAGCTACTGCCTCTTCAAATTTTCCTGTAAAGGAGGCTGAAGAAATCCCTGATGGAATTTCGTCTGGATCAATACCCAAAGCAGTACATGAAGTTGCTGTGGTTGCTCCGATACCTTGATAGGTGCGGGCCAAGATGGAACATTGTGAAGCAATTGACAAAATATCATTCACTTTAATTTTCTTCATTGCCATGGAATATCCGGCGATACCGGCCACGGACAAAACACCGATGATGGCCAAAACGCCCAGCATTTCAACCATTGAACGACCTGTTTCATTATTTTTCATTTTCATTCTCCTTTCTTATTCGCAGTCGATGTAGTAACCGGCTTTCGTGGCTGCAGGTGAACGTGCTACACTTGGAGCTACACTTGTCAAGTCTGTACAATCCAATTCTTTCACAGTGATGCCGGAAACTTTATAATCTTTCTCACCATTTTCATTTGCAATGGTTGCTGCTGTGAGGACTTTACCGTTAAAGCCTAAATCGGAAAGATTGGCAGTGCCACCAGAGGTAAGCCCTTCACCACCATTACCTGTCTTTGCTAAAATAACTGCCATAGAAATTTCTGCAACAGCATTATTGATTTTGTTTTTCTTCATTGCCTGTGTGTATCCGGCGATACCGGCCACAGACAAAACACCGATAATGGCCAAAACGCCCAGCATTTCAACCATTGAACGGCCTGTTTCATTTGTTTTCATTTTAAATTTTCCTTTCTTTTTACTTTTGTAAAAGTTAACTTTTACCTCCCTTATGGGTACATAAATCGCTTTATGCTTCCCCCTTGGGGAGATCTTACGAAGTCCACTCTTGACCTTTTTCAGTGAAAAATCAAGCCCTATTTTCAACTTTTTTTAATTTGTTAACCTTTTGTTAATAATTTTGTGTTTTTTATCTGAATGATGCCTTGGATAATAAAAGAAATCTCTTGACTATATTATATAAAGGGGATATATTGAAAACACAAGGAGGCAGAAAATGCAAAAAAATAATGATTTGGGGCGTTCAATGATTGAAATGTTGGCTGTGCTGGCCATTGCCGCTATTATTACCATAGGCGGTTTGTCAGGTTTTCGTAAAGCTATGCAAAAAATGAAAGCAAATGATATAACCGAAACAATTTCTTTGGCATCCACGTATGCGATGACACATGGAATGACTCTTACAAAAGATAAGATTAACTCTATGATTGATGGGGAATTGTCTGATTGTATTGATACGATTACCGCCAAAACAAACGGTATTGTTAAAATCAAATTTACACAAGATTGTGCGGAAATAAAAGGATTGGTCGGAACCAGTTTCCCGCAGTGTCAATGGGAAAAAACCGGAACGGGCGGCATCTATAATCCTCGCGTGCAACGCGAAAATGGGCGTTGTTGTGATGACGTTGCTGATGAGGATCGTATTTATGATCCCTGTTAAGCTTGGTTAAATGACAGACGTCATTTTTGGTTTGATGCAGAATCCCTCTTTTCGTTGACATTTCTTTAAAATATGCTATAATTATATTGTTCTTGATTTATCAAGGACTATGATACTAGACGGCAAATGGAATAGATGTAGTGGACTCGGGGGCGGTACCCGACGCCTCCACCAACGGGGGCGAAATAGCGTTGACACGCATAGTAAAGATTTCGCTTGGTATCCGGTATGGTAGCACCGTTATCGCGCTGAAAAAAATAGATGCAAACGATAATTTTGCACCTGTTGCAATGGCCGCTTAACAGCGTCTGATGCAACGACTGATTCTAAAGCTATTTGTACGCTTTAGTGGGGCAGGGGTCGGCCTAGCAACAGAACGGCCTCATTTTTTATGTTTTTCCCAAAAAATTTCTTGTCAAGGCTAAAAAAATGTGTTATACGTTGCTTGAGTATACGTATATTCAGGAGGTTTTCTATGCGCGAAAAATCACAACAAACTGGGCGTTCATTGCTTGAAACTTTGGCTGTTTTGGTCATCATTGCTATTTTGACAATTGCGGGATTACTGGGGTACAGTTTTATTCTCAGAAAACACCAAGATAAACAAACAGTAAAGCAGGTGGCAGAAGTTGGTATACGTTATGGTTTGAACCGTGTTAAACCTCGTCATGATAAAAAGGTACTTTTGAAGAACGTCTATCCTGAAGCAGAACGTGAAGATGCCGTCACAATGATAACAGCGAATCACGGCCGGGTTAGTGTTTCTGCTAATTATACGGATTCTTATCAAGTCGAAGTGAATAATATAACAGATAATTCCTGTCGTGAAATTTTGGCCAGTGGGGCTTTTGATTCCCTTTTGTATGATGTAGGTGCAGGTAAACAGATTGCCATCGGGTCAGAATATTTGAATGGTAAAAAACTGGACGGAAATGAACAAAAAAGGTTATCTAAAATGGCCGGGAAGACAAAAGAGCAAATTATAGATGAAGTTTGCAATGAGCAACGTACGGGGACCCATTTTATGGCTTTAATTTGGGGCGGAAATTGTCCTAAGTCAACGGCCAGCTATCACTATGATGGGAAATGTTGGTTCTGTCCCGAAGGAACAACCGAAGATAAACACCACAATTGTTGTAAAGAATCCGAATTAAATGAATGTGGTGTTTGTAAATGTCCGGACAAAACTTATTGTGATGCAGGGGATCCTGAAAAACATACAAATACTTGTGTGGAATGTTTAGAGGATGCCCATTGTCCGGGAAAGGCGTGTGATTTGGAAACCCATAAGTGTGTTGATTGTATTCCACATGATATCCAACCCGGCGGATATTCCAGAGGGTGTGAAGATGAAAAAGATAAATTAGGTAAACCTTGGTGTAGCGATAAGCGCATATGTGAAGAATGTTTGGATAAT
>JAFYBU010000080.1 GCA_017540065.1 Alphaproteobacteria bacterium | reverse complement strand
TTCACGGCCATTTGGATAGGACCTTTGGAAGAGCCGGCAACAAACTGACGCACATAGGGATTATCCGTCTTATCAAGTTCCGCCACTGTTCCTGACCAAATAATTTTACCATCATAAAGCATCGCTATTTTATCAGCAATCTTACGGGCACTGGTCATGTCATGCGTAATGGTCAGCGCTGTCGCCCCCAATTTTTTCACGCATCGGACAATAAGGTCATTGATGACATCAGACATAATGGGATCCAAACCTGTGGTGGGTTCATCAAAGAACAAAGTATCAGGTTGAATGGCTATCGCACGTGCCAACCCCACACGCTTTTTCATACCCCCCGATAAATCGGCCGGATAGACATCAGCAACTTCGGGCTTTAACCCCACTTCTGCTAATTTTTCTATGGCAATTTTTTTGGCACGTTCACGGGTCATACCTTTTTGTTGTAACACAGCAAAAGAAACGTTTTCCCACACGCTTAAGCTGTCAAACAAAGCAGCCCCTTGAAATAACATGCCGATATTTTTTCCATTGAATTTAATTTCACCTTTATCAGGATGCAACAAACCCAAAATACATTTTAATGTGACGGATTTTCCTGTACCGGAACCGCCGATAATCACAACAGATTCACCCCGTTTTACAGTTAAATCCAAATCGCGTAAAACAACCTTTTTACCAAAGGCCTTGGAAACTTTTTTCATTTCAATTTGAACATCCGTCATCATTCACCTCACACATTAAAGAAAGCTTCTGTTAACAGGTAGTTGAAAATCAACACCAAAATACTGGCCGATACCACAGCGTTGGTTGTGGCTTGCCCCACACCTTGCGCCCCACCTTTGGAATGGAAACCGTTGTAACATCCGAGCAAAGCAATAATAAAACCAAATACAGCTGCTTTGGTCAATCCCGAAATAATATCCATCGGTTTTAAATAATTCCATGTGTTGATAAGGTAAGTGGTCGCATTAAAATCCAATTTGTAAACCCCAACCAAATATCCCCCACAAATGCCCAAAATATCACCGATTAAAACCAACACCGGCATCATCACAACACCTGCCAAAACACGTGGAGCAATTAAATATTGATAAGGATTTGTGTTAAGGGTGGATAATGCATCTATTTGTTCTGTAACACGCATTGTTCCGATTTCAGCAGCCATAGCTGCGCCAATACGACCTGCCACCATTAATGCGGCCATCACCGGAGCCAGTTCGCGTGTTACTGCCACCAATACAACCAACGCCACTGCGCTTTCGGCAGAAATTTGAGAAAATCCGGTATAAGTTTGCAGGGCAATAACCATCCCCGAAAAGAAAGTCGTGAGAGCCACCACAGGCAAAGAATAAAAACCGATTTCAATCATTTGACGAATAAATTCTTTGTGATAAAAAGGACGACGCAAACAGGCCACAACAACTTGCGCTGTAAATTCAGCCCCTTCCCCTGTTGCACGCAAAAAATTGAGTGTCACTCGTCCCAGTGTGTTGATAAAATTGAGTAATGCTTGCATAATGACTCCTTTTTTGTTTTCAGTTTAGCACGCCCCCCCGAAAAGTGCAAGAAAAAAAACAGGACCGCTCCTCCCGGTCCTGTTTCCTTCTCCCCCTCTTTCCAATCAGAAAAGGTATTTCACTTTTAACATTAATGTATCTGAATTGATTTTGGAAGGGCTTGACCTTTTTCCGCCTGTTTCATTAGGACTCAAATGTTTATATTCCAAAGCAAAACCAACCGGATATTGATCCAAGTTATATTCTATACCGCCGATGAATTGCTTAACAAACGTAAATTTGTGATCCCAACGACCGTATCCCAAACCAAAACCAACATAAGGTTGAACCGGTAAATCCACATTGGGAATTACCCCGATTAAATTAGCCATAGCCGTATCTAAACGACGTGTTTTCCCTTTATCTGGTTTGGCCTTCAAACGAATATATTCCCCTTCGACATGAAAATCCAACCATTCTGTCGGAATAACCGTTCCACCAAATAAGGACCACATTCCTGAAAAAGTTTCGTAATCATATTTTTTACCGTTTGTCCAAGCGTGACCGCCGTTCCAACTGATCCCATAACCGGCACCGGCATAATATTCTGCACCCGCAGCCCCTGCTAAAATTAAGCCGGTAGCCAACAAAGATAAAGTTTTTAATTTCATGAATTTTCCCCTTTCAATGCGCTCACCATATCAGAATATTTTCAGGAAGTCAAGAAAAATCCCCCGCATAAAAAGCGAGGGATTTTTAATTTAAGTATGAAATTTTATACCCTTTAAACGAATTGCTTTTTTTTCAATAAAATCATACATCAGAAAACCAAAACAAAACGTAAAAATGTATAAAACAATAAAAACAAAACTGCTGTGATTTACAGGCTTTACAGCACAAAAAATATAATTGTAAAGATAAATTGAAAAACTTCTTTGTGCAATATAACTAATCCAGTTTGTGGATTGAAGTCCTCTATTCAGATTTACTTCAAGATTCGTAACCCCAACACTTAAAAGTATAGAAATACAAACATAATAGAGGGGAAGGTTAAAGAATATCTTATTTACGTATCCGGGTTCAATGAAAAATATTGTACTCAAACTGATCAATATCAACAATAAATTTCCTCTGCGCATAAACAGCCTTTTATTAAAAAGTAACATTCCCGCAACAAAACAAGGCAAATAAATAAAAATAGAGCGATGAAGATTAACTGGTTGTCCCAACACATTTTCCAAAATCATTGCAAAAACACAAATGATTATTGAAGAAAGAAATGAAACCCTGGGGTGCTTTTTGGTAATTCCCGTAATAAAGGGAAATAAAATATAAAAATCAACCAATGTCCCCAAAAACCAAAATACACCACTGATAGAATACATGGTAGACGAAAATAGGTTGTGTGTAAATGTGCAGTGTGTTAATATGTCCCAAAAGTCAATACTCTTTACAGCAATTCCCGATTTAACGGCAATAATCCAAAATAAAATAGCAACGTAATACGATACTATGATTTTCTTTATTTTTTTCTTCCAAAAAGAAAAATAAGTATTTTTTCCCTTTGTATAACTTAATTCTGCACAATAACCGGCAATGACAAAAAACAAAGCACACCCCATTCCACCACCAATTTTAAAAGCTTGCAAAAATACTTGCAATATATCATGTAAATCATAAGAAAAATAACGGGCGATATGAAACCCTGTAACCAAAAATATCGCAAAAAATCTTAAAATATCTATGGATAAAATGCGATTATTTTCTGGAACAGCATCAGGTACAAGCGCATAATCCCAATTTTTAATTTTTTTCAGTATATCAAATCGAAACATTCTATCCCCCTTTCTACATCTTTCATAATAAAAAAAGTTCCCTGTCACATGGGCAGGGAACTTTTATTTCACATTATCCGTTCTTTTTGGCTTTTACAGCAGCCTGAGCGGCAGCTAATCTGGCCAAAGGCACACGATACGGTGAGCAAGAAACGCCATTCAAGTATTGATTCAAATACATGATGGAGTTGGCATCACCACCGTGTTCGCCACAGATGGACAAGTAAATGTTCGGATTGGTGGCTTTACCATCACGGCAGGCCATTGCAATCAATTTACCCACACCTGTTGCATCCAAGGATTGGAACGGATCACGTTCATAGATACCCTTTGTCACATATTGCGGTAAGAAGGATCCAGCATCATCACGGCTCATCCCCAAAGTTGTTTGGGTCAAGTCGTTTGTTCCGAATTCAAAGAAGTCGGCTAATTCTGCAATTTCACCAGCGAGCAATGCAGCACGCGGTAATTCGATCATTGTACCCACAGTGTATTCCACTTTTTTGCCTTTTTCGGCAAAGACAGCGGCAGCTGTTTCGTCAATGGTCTTTTTGCAGATTTCCAATTCTTTCTTGGATGAAATTAAAGGAACTTCAATTTCAGGCAATACTTTCACGCCAGCGTCAGCCACTTGGATAGCAGCTTCAATAATGGCGCGGGTTTGCATTTCACAAATTTCCGGATAAACCACAGCCAAACGGCATCCGCGAAGACCCAACATCGGGTTGGCTTCATGTAAAGATGCTGTACGAGCCACGATTTCTTCCACAGTCACGCCCATTTGTTGAGCCAAAGCTTCTTGTTCTGCCTTTTTATTGGGCAAGAATTCATGCAATGGCGGATCCAACAAACGGATTGTTACAGGCAGACCATCCATAATCTTGAACAAAGACACAAAGTCTTCACGTTGGAACGGCAACAATTTGGCCAAAGCAGCACGACGACCGGCTTCATCTTTTGCCAAAATCATTTCACGCATGTGGTTAATACGACTTGGGTCAAAGAACATGTGCTCAGTCCGGCACAAACCGATACCTTCAGCACCAAAGTCCTTAGCTGTTTGAGCATCTGTCGGTGTTTCGGCATTGGCACGAACTTTCAATGTGCGGATTTCATCCACCCATTTCATAAATTCACCAAAGTCACCGGCCATTTCGGGCTTCACCAACGGCAATTCACCAGCCATCACTTGACCTGTTGTTCCGTCAATGGACAACATATCGCCAGCCTTTAATGTCACACCACCGGCAGTCAAAGTTTGAGCTGTATAATCAATGCGCAAATCTGCCACACCGGACACGCAAGGAATACCCATACCACGAGCCACCACGGCAGCGTGAGATGTCATACCACCACGAGCAGTCAACACACCT
>JAFYBU010000079.1 GCA_017540065.1 Alphaproteobacteria bacterium | reverse complement strand
TCATCAACATATTTCCGTTGGTTTTATAGACCTTATAAGCCACCGAAGGAGCAGTTGTAATCAAATCCAGGTTGACTTCACGACTCAAGCGTTCTTGGATAATTTCCATATGTAAAAGCCCCAAAAATCCGCATCGGAACCCTTGTCCCAACGCCATGGATTTATCAGGCGTAAATTGAAAACTGGCGTCATTTAATTGCAGTTTTTCAATGGCTTCTTTTAAGGCTTCATAATCTCCCATATCTACCGGGAACATGGAACAAAACACAACACTTTGACTGGGTTTGAAACCTGGCAGGGCGACTGCGCAGGGTGTTTTTTCATCTGTAATCGTATCCCCTACTTTTGTTTCACCGATAGTTTTGACCCCGCAAATCATAAAGCCCAATTCGCCGGTTTGAATTTCGTTGGTATCTTGCATTTTCGGGGTAAAGTATCCCACGCGTTCCACACGATAAGTTGCCCCTGTGGACATAAATTGAATTTGTTCATTTTTCCTTAAAACGCCATCTACAATGCGTACCAAAACGACAATGCCTTGATAAGGATCATACCACGAATCAACCAACATGGCTTTTAACGGGGCTTTGGGATCACCCTTTGGGGCGGGTAAACGATTCACAATGACATCTAACACGGAATCTACTCCCAAGCCTGTTTTAGCAGAAATCAAAGGACAATCGGTGGTATCCAATCCGATCACTTCTTCAATTTGATTTTTAACACGATCAGGTTCGGCGGCAGGTAAATCCACTTTGTTGATAACGGGGACGATTTCATGATTGGCGTCCAGGGCCTTATACACATTTGCCAAAGTTTGTGCTTCCACCCCTTGTGTGGCATCCACGACTAACAACGATCCTTCACAAGCGTTCAAAGAGCGACTGACTTCATATCCGAAATCCACGTGTCCTGGCGTGTCAATTAAATTCAAAATATAGTCTTTGTATTTCAAACGAACGGTTTGAGCTTTAATCGTGATGCCGCGTTCACGTTCAATATCCATATTGTCCAAAATTTGCGCTTTCATTTCACGATCAGATACCGCTCCACACATTTGAATTAAACGATCGGCCAGGGTGGATTTCCCGTGGTCAATGTGGGCGATAATGGCAAAATTGCGAATATGATTTAGCTCTGTCATGACAGATATTATAGCGAAAACATCCGAAAAAGGCAAGGAAAAATCAGCCCTTTAATACCTTATTCCAAAGGGTTGTCTTTCAAATAGGCAATCAGCAGTTCCAATGCACGTCCGCGATGAGATAAATTTTTCTTTGTGTCTGCGGGTAAAGCCCCAAACGGCTTGTCAAAACCGTCTGGAACGAAAATGGGATCATATCCGAAATCAGACAAAGAAGAATCCGGCTTTGTTGTCAGATGACCGCTGACGTTGCCGACAAAAAATTGCGGTTCTTTTTTAGGGATTACCAAACACAAACAACACGTAAAATGGGCTGTCCAATCTTTTTGATTTTTTAATTTTTCGAACAAGACCTTGAAGGTATTTGGGTATCCACCGTTTTCTTTGGCAAAGCGCGCTGAAAAAAGACCAGGTTCATCATTTAATGCGTGGATGCATAATCCGGAATCATCTGCAATGGTGGGTAATTGACAATGTTCCATTCCCCACAATGCTTTTTGAAAGCTGTTTTCTTGGAAGGTTGTTCCTGTTTCGTCGCAATCAGGAATGTTCATTTCATCGCTGCCGACGATTTGAATTCCCAGCGGTTCCAAAACAAGACGAAATTCTTGTAATTTATGTTTATTGTGTGTCGCTATAAGTAACTTTTTCATTTTTTATCCTTTCGTAATCAGTCTAAAATTTTTTTGTGTAAAAGTCAATGGAATCGGCTTGACATTTGGCATGAAAAACATTAGGATTAACCCCAGATCAAAGAAATGAAAGGAAATAAAATGATTCAACGTACTTTTTGTATTATTAAACCTGATGCGACAGCACGCCATTTGGAAGATGAAATCAATGATTTGATTGTGAAAAACGGTTTCAAAATTGTGGCATCAAAACGTGTCAATGCAACCCGCGACCAATTTGAAACTTTTTATGCAGAACATAAAGGAAAACCCTTTTTTGAAGGGTTGGTGGAATTTATGACTTCCGGTCCGATTGTGGTGCAAGTTTTGGAAAAGGAAAATGCTATTCAAGCATGGCGTGATTTGATGGGAAAAACAGATCCTGCCGAAGCCGCCGAAGGA
Source organism: Alphaproteobacteria bacterium (assembly GCA_017540065.1). Classification (GTDB taxonomy): domain Bacteria; phylum Pseudomonadota; class Alphaproteobacteria; order CAAHEQ01; family UBA3637; genus UBA3637. Next base: position 7,569 of record JAFYBU010000079.1, on the reverse strand, counting down.
ACCATTCGTAAAAAGTATGCCGAAAGTAAAGGCCACAACTCTGTTCACGGGTCAGACAGTCCGGCCAGTGCCGAACGTGAAATCAATTTGTGGTTTACACCCGAAGAATTGAATTAATAAAAAAAAGGGGGGGCGATGTTTTCCTGGCTGAAGAAAAACAGAACAGTTCGTTCAATATTGGCAGTTTTTGCTTTAGGAAGCGCTTCTGCCAGCTTGCCTAAGAGCGCAGAAGGAGCGCCTTCCCCCGCACCCATAACGCAATCAGTATCCACAGAAAGTTTACGGAGCAGTTATCTTCCTTTTTGCAAAATTGTTGAAGGAGATACACCGTTGGTTTATAATGATGTGGGAATGGCGGCAACAGCTTGCGGTGTTCGTTTGAAATACCACGCCAATGATTCTTGGACAATCTTAAAAATTACCCCTAAAAGTGCTTTTTCTTTTCGTAATACAGATATGTTGCGACGTATAGCTGATGCAGATTGGAAGAATCAAAAAGTAGCCAATTTGAAAAAATTTTCGATGCTGAAAAATGTTGAATTTGTAACAGTTAAAGATGTTAAGGATATAAAAGGGGCTGATTTGCCTTCTTCCTGTGCAAAAAATTGGACCGGCGTTTTTTATTTATCTCCTGCTTCTACGGTAAAAAAAGCTTCCTATAATGCAACATTAAGTGCTGTAAATGAAGCATTGGCATGTCATCCAAATTTGTTCAAATTGCCCCCGGCAACTCAATGGGTTGTTATCGATTTGGTTCACAATTGCGGAAGAGTAAATTATAAGAAAAAACATCCGAAATTTTTTGCTGCAGTTCAATCTGGCAGGCTTGATTTAATGCGGACGGAATGCACCGTAAAGGATCCCAGACGGGATGCTTTGAAACAGGGGTTAATAACGGCATCAATTGTTGCTAAATTAGATGCCGATGAAGCTCGTTCTTATGAAAAATTTTGTTCTTCTCCGGGCATAAATTTTGAAAAATTGAAAACTGAAAGATTTTTGGGTTTCGTCAGGGAATGTTTGAAAAAAGAATGCGAATGGAGCAGATTGCATCCGATTTCAAAGGTAGAAAAAGTTTCATTGTTGTTGGCTGAATCTCAAAAAAAACCGGTTGTTCGACCGACTAAGGCTGTTCCTGTGAAAAACAGTAATCCCCCCAAAAGTCTTCGTCGCACACTTTCCCGTTTCAACGTTCCCAAAAAGGGGAATGCCGCATCCCCAAAAACACGGACAAAACACGCAAGGTGAAAAACCTTAAAAAAAATCAAAAAGCCCTTGCTATTTTGGCAAGAATTGGGCTATACTGCCCGTAAAGAAAAAGGATATGAAATGACTCAAAAGCATATTCCGGTTCTGTTAGAGCCTGTCATTTGCTGTTTGTCCCCTGAACAAGGGGGTGTTTTTGTGGACGGTACTTTTGGGGCCGGGGGATATACGCGTGCGATTTTGGACGCCAATCCCGCCACGAAAGTTATTGCTTTTGATCGGGATGCAACGGTTTTGCCAACCGTGCGTCAGTTTCAAGATGAATTTAAGGACAGGTTTGTTTTTATTCAAGATTGTTTTGGGGAGGTTTCAAAATATATCAAAGAACCGGTGGATGGCTTTGTGTTGGATATAGGGGTTTCTTCCATGCAAATTGATGATCCGGAAAGAGGTTTTTCTTTTCGGTTTGACGGACCTTTAGATATGCGGATGAGCGGACAAGGTATTTCGGCAGCAGATATTATCAATAATTGGCCCGAAGAAAAATTGGCAGATATTCTGTATCGTTACGGGGAAGAAAAGGCTTCACGAAAAATTGCACGAGCTATTACAAATGCGCGTCCTCTATACACAACTTTACAATTGGCAGAAGTGATTCATTCAGTTATGCCTCGTCCGAAAGACGGCTCTGACAGTGCTATGCGTTCTTTTCAGGCACTTCGAATTGCTGTCAATGATGAATTGGGTGAATTGGAACGGGCGTTATCGGCCAGTTCCCAAATTTTAAAAGCCGGCGGACGTTTGGTTGTTGTTTCTTTTCATTCGTTAGAAGACAGAATCGTGAAAGAATTTTTGAAACAAAATTCAGGAAAAACAACACATCAAAACAAGTATGCTCTTCAAAAGCAATCCTGCGAGGACGGTGCATTCATTGTGCCGGATAAAAAGCCGATTGTTGCAGATGATAAAGAACTTAAGAAAAATCCCAGATCGCATTCGTCGAAACTTCGTTGGGCAATTAGAACGGAGAATGTATCGTGAAACAAAGTACTTTTAATTTTATGTGTTTGGGTGTCGCTGTTGTTTCCGGTGTGTGTATGTTTTTGTTGAAATACCATGTTTTAGACAAAGAAAAGGAATTGGCACATTTGCGTCGTCAAATTGTTAATGATCGCCGTGAATTGCATTTATTAAAGGCGGATTGGGCTGTTTTGACCGATCCTCAACATTTGCGATTGTTGATAAAAGAAACTGAACTAAGGCCGTTGCAGGCAAAACAAATCGTGCAACCTGAAGAATTGGAAGATAGACCTGTTTCGTCTGAAGAAGAAACGAAAAAGGGGGAAACAGATGTTTAAAAAACAACCCGATCCTTTTTATTTTCCTTGTCAAGAAGTTCCCCTTCAAAAAAAAGATAAATTGCGTTATTTGGATATGACCACCAAACGTCAATTGAATATTGCTTCCGGGCGTATGAATTTTATGGCTTGTTGTTTTATGGTGTTTTATGCCATTATCATCGGACGATTGTTTTATTTAACGGTCATGAACTATGAAGCCCGATCTTTCAAAGTGGGCGGGACACAAACGAATTATGCCCTGTCACGCCGTAATATTATGGACAGAAACGGGATTATTTTGGCAACCAGTTTACCTACGGTTGATTTATCCGTGGATCCTTCTTTGGTCAAGGATGATCCGCAAGAAGTGGCTCAAAAAATTCATTCTGCCTTACCCGATATTGATACCGAAACTATTTACAATAAGATCACTTCTAATGCGGGATTTAAATACATCAAACGTAATTTGACGCCGAAAGAAAGATCAGCGGTAAATTGCTTGGGGTATTATTTCTTGTCTGAAACAAAGGGGGAAAAACGGGTTTATCCGCAAGGCAGTTTGGTTGCTCACTTGTTGGGTGGTGTGGATATTGACAATATTGGTATTGCAGGTATTGAAAAGGCTTATGACACAGAATTGATGGATAAAGATGTGCAACTTTCTATTGATGTTTCTGTTCAGGAAATGACACGAGAAGCCTTGTCCAAAGGGGTGGAAAAATTCCAGGCAGAAGGCGGTTTGGCATTGGTGATGGATATTAAAACCGGGGAAATTTTGGCTTCTGTTTCTTTGCCTGATTATGATCCGAATGTTCCTGCGGGAAAAGCTGGTAAAGAACGTTTTAATCAGGCCACTTTGGGAACTTATGAATTCGGGTCAGTTTTCAAACTTTTTAATACGGCGCTGGGTTTGGAAAGTAAAACAATAACCGTTAATGATATCTTTGATACGTCCAAACCGTGGAAAATCGGGAAAAAATCCATTACGGATTATCGGGGACAAAACCGACCTTTGATGGTGCCGGAAATTTTAATTCATTCTTCGAATATCGGATCAGCACAAATCGGTTTGAAGATTGGTTGGCAAAAACAAAAAGAATTTTTGGGACAATTCGGCTTTTATGATAAATTACCGATTCCTTTACCAGAACGGGGAACAACGCAATACTTGAAAAAAGAACCGTGGGCGGAAATGGAATCTGCGACCATTTCTTACGGGTATGGAATTTCTGTAACACCGCTTCATTTGATTGCAGGAGTAGCGGCCTTAGCAAACGGGGGATTATATCATACACCAACGTTTATCAAAGGGGGAAATGAAGGTAAGGCCGAAACACGTGTTATTTCTGAAGCGACTTCCGAAAAGATGCGTCACATGATGTGGGCGGTTGTGAATTATGAACTTTCCGATAAAAGCCCGATTAAAACTTACGCCGTGGGGGGAAAGACAGGGTCTGCCAACCTGATTATCAATGGCAAATATGTTGAAAAACGTTTGCGGACTACTTTTGTTGGGGCTTTCCCAATGAACGATCCGAAATACATTGTGATGGTTTCCATGACGGATCCGAAAGGAATCAAAGAAACATTCGGTTTTAATGCGGCAGGATGGAATGCAAAGGCCGTTGGGGTAAACATTATCGGAGAAATTGCACCTTATTTGGGGGTTGCACCTGTTGAAGATTGGAAACAACCTGCTTATATCGAAAAGGCCTTTGAACGCAGTTTGGCACATAAGAAAAGGAAGTAAAGATGGAACTGGAAAATTGGTTAAAAGAAAATAAAATTAAAGATGTAACCGAATGTACGGATAAAGTGACACAAGGGTGTGCCTTTTTTGCCATTAAAGGAACAAAGGTGGATGGTGCCGATTTTATTCCTGTTGCAATTGAACGGGGGGCGTCGGCCATTGTGGCAGATCATGCTGTTTCGGCAGATATTCCTGTGCGTGTGGTAAAGGATGTGCGTCGGGAATTGGCGTTGGCATGCAGTCTTTTATGGCCTTCAAAAAAACTGAAAAAAGTAACGGTAACGGGAACAAACGGAAAAACTTCCACGGTTTATTTTGTGCAACAATTACTGAATGCCTGTGGGACAAAAACGGTCAGTTTGGGAACAATCGGTATTGACGGGGCAAACGGTCATGTTGATGGGGCCATGACAACTTTACCTCCAAAGGAATTGGCACAAACTTTATCCGAATTACAAAAACAGGGGGTACAAGTGGTGGCAATGGAAGCATCCAGTCACGGCCTGGATCAAGGACGTTTGGTGGGGCATACTTTTGTGGCGGGTGCTTTTACCAATTTGACACGCGATCATTTGGATTATCATAAAACTTTTGAAAATTATTTTTCGGCGAAACAAAATTTATTTTCCGAAATTTTGGGTGCCGGCAATACGGCTGTTTTGAATGCGGATATTCCGGAATATGACGCTTTGAAAAAAATGGCGGAAAGTCGTGGTGAGCAGGTTATTTCTTATGGTTTCAAAGGGGAAACTTTACGTTTAATACAACAAGATCCGACTGAAAATGGGCAAAAAATTGCTTTTGAAATAGAAGGCAAAAAAGAAACGGTTGAAGTGCCCGTCTTTGGTGATTTTCAAGGGATGAATTTGATGGCGGCTATGGGGCTTTGTCATGCTTTGGGAGAAAAATGGGAAAAATTATTAAAGGTTCTTCCCAATCTGAAAGCGCCGGCTGGTCGTTTGGAATTAATGGGAAAAACACCCAAAGGTGCTTTAGTTTTTGTGGATTATGCTCATACGCCGGATGGATTAGAACACGTTTTGAAATCTTTGCGCCTTCATACGAAAAATCGGTTGATGTGTTTATTCGGATGCGGTGGGGATCGTGATAAAGGAAAACGTCCGCAAATGGGGGAAATTGCGGATCGTTTGGCTGATGTTGTTTATGTGACGGATGATAATCCGCGTTCGGAAAATCCAGCGACTATTCGTTCTGAAATTATGGCGGCCTGTCCAAAGGGAATAGAAGAAAAAACGCGTGCTGAAGCTATTCGCCATGCAATAGTTTCTGCAGAAAAAGGAGATGTTTTGGTGTTGGCCGGTAAAGGTCATGAATCAGGTCAAAAAATCGGGGCGGTGGATTATCCTTTCAGCGATAGAATTGAAGTGCAATTGATTTTGAAATCTTTGTCCGAAAAGCCGTTGTGGTCAGCGTCAGAATTACAAATGGCACTGGGTGTGGATGTGGCTGATTATATCAACGCTTATGGTGTCACATTTAATTCCAAAGAAGTTAAAACGGGGGATTTGTTTGTTGCTTTGACAGGGGGAGCTCGTGATGGGCATGACTTTGTGAAAGGGGCTGTGGAAGCTGGGGCGATTGCCTGTATTGTAAATCATCCTTTACCGAATATTCCCCAGGAAAAGCAAATTGTTGTGTTAGATACGAACGAAGCATTGTCAGCGTTGGCTCGTTTTGCCAGAATGCGGACGACTGCTCAAGTGATTGGTGTGACGGGCAGTTCGGGTAAAACAACCGTTAAGGAAATGTTAGGTGCCTGTTTATCAGCTCAGGGAAAAACTTATATTACACGGGCGAATTTGAACAGTAATTTGGGGGTACCTTATACATTGGCGAATATGCCGGCTAACACTCAATATGCCGTGATTGAAATGGGAATCAGTCATGTGGGAGAAATGACGGAACTATCTGATTTTGTTCGTCCTGAAGTCAGCATTATTACCAGTATTTTGCCGGCACATCGGGAATTTTTCAAAACATCAGAAGTAACTGCCACCGAAAAGACACATATTTTTGATTTTCAGGATAAATCAGGAACGGCTGTTTTGAATGCTGATACCGAATGCGCAGGTATATTGGCGGATAAAGCGGTGGAATCCAAAATTCGTCGAATCGTAAAATTTGGTAAAAATAAAAAGGCTGATTGTCAATTAAAAGACCTTTTTGTTCATGATGGAAAACAACAAATTACTGCCAATTTATTCGGGGAAGAAACGACCTTTGAAATGAACTTTATTGGGGAACATTATGCAGTGGATGCTTTGGGTGTCTTGGCCGTTGTGGACGCTATCGGGGCCAGTGTCTTGCAGGCAAAACAAACGCTTTGTGAATTGATGCCGATGGCGGGTCGTGGTAAAGCCCAAAAAATAGTTTTTGCAGGCAAAAAAATTACCTTGATTGATGATGCGTATAATGCCAACCCCGGTTCTATGCAAGCGGCCATTAAAATGTTGGGGCTATATCCGGGGCGTAAAATTGCGATTTTGGGGGATATGTTGGAATTGGGGGAAGATGCCCTTAAAAATCATCTTGACTTGATTCCCGTTTTGGCACAAAATAATATTCAAGCTGTTTTTGCGGTGGGACCTTTGATGCAAAAAATGCAATCAAATCTTCCTCAAGGAATTGACTTTTTCGGGGCAGAAACACCCGAAAAAGCACAAGAGCGGTTGAAAAACTTCGTTCAAGAAGGGGATGTCGTTTTGGTAAAATCCTCACACGGAACGGGGCTTTGGCGTTTAGTTGAAATGATGAAAGGAATGTGAGATGCTTTATTGGTTGTCGTTTTTTAAGGATTCTTTTGGATTTTTGAATCTGTTTCGGTATTTGACTTTCAGAACAGGGGCTGCATTATTGACTGCTTTTATTTTGACGTTGATTTTTATGCCTCATTTGATTCGTTGGTTAAAATCTAAACAGGCAGAACAACCGATTCGCTCTTGCGGTCCCGAAACACATTTGTCCAAAAAGGGGACACCTACTTTGGGGGGATTGATGATTTTGATCACGGGAACACTTGCGACTCTTTTATGGACCAATTTGGCAAATCCTTATATTTGGGTTTTGTTGTTTGCCTTTCTGGGAATGGGCTTAACGGGTTTCGTGGATGATTATACAAAATTAACGCGTCATTCCAGTGATGGCATTTCGGCTCGTCAAAAACTTTTTTGGCAATTTTTTATTGCATTTGTAGTGTGTTTGTCGTTGATCTATTTGACGGGTTCTATGGGAACTGTTTTAACCGTTCCTTTT
>JAFYBU010000008.1 GCA_017540065.1 Alphaproteobacteria bacterium | reverse complement strand
CTTTTTCCCTTGGGCCCGTTTGAAAAACATGCGCACAATCAACAAAGGCACCAGGATGTTTGCAGCAGATAAAATCAAAAACCACAAATTTTTATTGGACATATTTTCAAAGGCTAATTCCAATGTTTGAATCAACAAAGCACATCCGATAACTAAATTGATGCGCCCGGAATTGCCACGGCGACTGTATGCCCCCAATAAAACAACAGACAAAGCCAAAAAGGCAAACAGAAAATTGTAAAGAGGCATTGTTAAACGTTTGAATCCTTCCACTTTATATTTGCGCCACATAGCTTCGGATGGCGCTTTGTCTTTGGGCATTTTTAACAAATACCAGGTATCCATTTCACGAACATCTTTGGCGCGCGTTCCAGCTTTGCGCCCCTGATCAGAAAAACTCATTGTATATTTATCAAATTTCAAAACGGAAAAATTTTGCGTCTTAATTTCATATTCTTGTCGGATTCCTTGACCGAAAACAACATCCAGCCCTTCGGATGTTTGGAAAAGCCTGCCTGTATCGGCCACCAAAGTTGTTTTTTTGCCGTTTTTAATTTCATATGCCAAAACCCCTTTTACTTCCCCGTCCGGCAAACGTTTGCGAATATACACCATCTTTCCTTTTCCGAAAGAATTGAATTGCCCTTCCTGCAACAAGACCTGAGAAAGATTATTTTGAATTTTCCATTTCATTTCACGCATTTGTCCCGTTGACCAAGGGATTGCAATAAAGCTGAGAAAATATCCCACAATTGTCAAAACGGTTGCCATCATCAACACGGGACGCATCAATTGTTTAGCGCTCATCCCCACAGCTTTTAACACCATCAACTCTTTGTCCGATTGCATCCGAATAAAGGTAAACATTGTAACTGCAAATAACGCCAACGGCATCAAAATCTGCAAAAAATTCGGCAACACCAATAAAGTCATTTCCAAAAAGATTCCAACGGAAACACCTTTGGTAACAATCATATCAATCATTTTCAAAGATTGTGTCAGCCATATCAAAATCGTCAGACTCACCAAAATAAGCGTGAATCCAACCACTAATTGCCGCAAAATATACTTATCAACAATCTTCATTTTTATCCTTTAGGGGTGTATTATACGCCAGCGGATGAGATTTTTCAACAATCTTTTTCAATCGATCGGGTAAAATGTGCGTATAAATTTCGGTTGTGGCAATATCTGCATGCCCCAACATTTTTTGAACAGAACGCAAATCCGCTTCGTGTGCCACCAAATGTGAAGCAAAAGAATGGCGAAAAACGTGAGGAAAAACTTTTTCGGGGTTAAGGCCTATCTCTTCAGCCAATTTTTTCAACTCCTTAAAAAAAGCACCCCGCGTTAAATGACCCGATTTTGAAAGGCGCGACGGGAATAACCATCTGGATGGTCTTTTTAATTTTTTTTCACGTTCCTCCATCCACTGCATAACGGCCAAACAAGCATTTTCATTCAATGGAACCACTCGTTCTTTTGATCCTTTTCCCACAACAAACAAATGCTTTTCCGACGGATTAAAGGCTGTCAACGGCAAACCGACCAATTCACTGACACGCAATCCGGATGCATAGACCAATTCCAACAATGTATATAAACGCCGACTTTCTTGTTTTGCCGATTGGATCAAATCTAACACTTCTTCTTCAGTCAGATATTTCGGCAAACTTTTGGGAATCTTAGGCATTTCCACATAATCGCACGGGTTTTCTTTTATCCAATTTTCAGAAAGAGCAAACCGATAAAATTCCCGTATAGCAGACAAATGACGCCCTTGGGTTCTGGGGGAAACGTGCAGACTTCTTAAATAAGTCAAATATCCCCTTAAATGGGCACTTTGTAATGTTAATAAATCTTGTTTTGTTTCTTCAAGGTATTTCAAAAATTCTGTTAAATCGCGCCGATACGCCATAACAGTGTTTGCAGACACACCGCGTTCTGCCTGCATCATTTCTAAAAAAGTATCGATTCGTTCTGTCCGCATTTATTAATCGGCTTCAAAAACAATCGTTTTTTGAACAGTTTGAGGTGTCGGACTGAATTGGCAAAATCCCAAAGCCAAAACAACACCGACGATAACAAGAATTCCGACAAAGATCCACGGCTTTCTTTTTTTTGATTCTGTAAAACGCATTTTTTCTCTCCTTGGCTGGACAATTTTAAAAAAACGTGTTATAGTTATAGCATGAGTCAACAATTATTACAACCAAAAATTCTGCTTCTGGTCGGCATGATGGGATCAGGAAAAACCAGTGTGGGGCGCATGCTGGCCAGAAAATTGAATTTGCCCTTTGTCGACAGCGATAAAGAAATTGAAAAATCAACGGGTTTTACCATTTCGGATTTATTTGCCCGATATGGCGAAAAAGAATTTCGTAAAGGCGAAGAAAAAGTGATGGCCCGCCTTTTATCGGGAACACCGTGCGTTCTGTCTTCCGGCGGTGGAGCATTTTTATCCGAAAAAACAAGGAAAAATGCCAAAAAAACGGCCATTTCCATTTGGATAAAAGTTGCAACGGAAGTCATATCTAACCGCACGCAGGGACGCACACACAGACCATTGGTTCCATCTGAAGATAACAAGGATGTCATTCAAGAATTATTCCAAAGATCTGCTCCTATTTTTGCCGAAGCCGACATAACCGTCGATTCTTTTGATGAACATCCATCCAAAACGGTTATTCGTTTATTAAAAGAATTAGAAAAAATGAAGATTGTTTCCCCCTATCGTCCCAAGAGGTTTTGATGTCATATCTTATTTTATTGATTTTGTTACTTTTATCTTTTTTCTTTTCCGGTACAGAAACAGCCATGACCGCCGTTTCTTTACCATTGTTAAACGGTCGTGCAGAAAACGGGGATAAAAAAGCCAGAATTTTGATGGAAATAAAACAGAAACCGGACACATTGTTGGGAACTTTATTGTTGGGAAATAATATCGTCAATATCGCCTTAACCGCCCTGACAACAGCCATTCTTATTCAAGCTTTCGGCCCCAAATGGGGAGTGTGGATTTCCACTTTTTTAGTCAGTTTTATTATCCTGATTTTTGCTGAAATTTTACCCAAAACATATGCCATGCAAACAACCGTCCCTGTAGCTTTTGCCGTGGCTTGGCCGTTATTTGCTTTAATCAAAATTTTTTCCCCCGTTGTTCACGCGTTGAATTGGATCAGCCGTCAAGTCATTAAGTTTTTCCCGACCCCAAAAACAACTCTGCCGGCAGAAGAAGCAGCAAAGGAAGAATTACGGGGAACGCTTTCGCTTCAGGAAAAGAAAAATGTTTTGCGTCGTGAAAAAGGTATTTTGAACAATGTTTTGGATTTGTCCGAAGTGACTTTAGGGGATATTTTGGTGGACCGTTCCCGCGTTTCATGCCTCAGCATAGATACCCCCATCCCGGAAATACTGGCTAATTTAATTAAAAATCCTTATTCCAGACTCCCCTTATTCCAAGGAAAACGGGATAATATTGTCGGTATTTTACACTTGAAAAAAGCCCTGAAATTAAAAACAGATTATGAAAAAAACAAACACCTGAATGTGTTGGATTATTGCACAAAACCTCACTTTGCCTTGAATACCGTCACTGTGTTGGACCAGCTGACTGTTTTTCGCAAACACAAAGATCATTTTGCCGTGGTCGTAAATGAATACGGGGATGTTTTGGGGGTCGTCACTTTGCAAGATATTCTGGAAGAAATCGTGGGGGATATATCGGATGATACAATCGGCGTAAAACCGGCTTCCGTTAATTGGACATTACTTCCGGACGGTACTTATCGTTTGAACGGTAATGCAACTATCAGAGATGTCAATCGTGCATTTCATTGGGATTTACCCGATGAAAATGCAGCCACTTTAGCAGGACTTTTAATGTATTTTACGGAAAAAATTCCCGAAGAAGATCAACAATTTGATCTGAACGGATGGACTTTTACCGTGGCACGCCGCGATAAAAATCGTCTGACACAAATTGATATTTTACCCCCGAAAAACAATGATTGAAAAATATATAACAATTTGCAATTTATTGGAATTGACGGGGCCAGCGTTTCCCCATTTGGAACAAGTTCAAACAATTATTCGACAACCAGATTTTCGTTATGAAAAAAATGAATGTCCCGAAATTTTAGAAAATGTTTTTCTGGCCAGCAGTTATTGGTTGGACCGTGAATTGTTTGATGAAAGTTATCTGTATCGAAAGAAAAATCACCATTTAACCTCAACGCAAGAAGTTCACTTAACAATGACAGATATCGGATCCACACTAATAGATAAAGGTTTTTCCATTGAATATATCCCCGAAGAATATATCGAAATCGGACCGCATCACTTGGCAGAATATGTTAAAACCTTCGCAGAACAATGCCACAAAAGAAACACCTTTTTACATGCAAAAATACCACATAAAATAAACGCCAAAAAAATTATTTGTCATCGCATTGATGACAGACAACATTAAGAATAGTTATAAAAAACAAATAACCAACTATTGCCAATAAAAAAGATAGAAATTCTGCAGGAAAAGGAACAAATTTTTCCAAGAAAAATTTTGGTTCTCCATAGCCAAAAAAATAATGCTCAGAAACAAAAAAATAACTGAATGCTGAAAAATATATAAGCGTAAAAGAAAAACAAATAAGTTGTGATTTCCAATTATTTTTTAATAACCATAATAAACTGGTTGCAAGAATAACATATACAAGTATATTTTCTGTCCCCCAATAGTATATAAAAAAAACTCCTAAAACAACACAAAATATGTACGATAGAATGTTTTTGATTTTTTCTTGCATTTCTTACCCTTCATTCTTTGGCGTGCATTAAATAAATAATTTTTTGGACACCCACGGTATTTGCAATAACTTCACGAGCCGCTTCCCATTCTTCCAAATTTGTTTGCAATCCCATCACATAAACGATACCGCTTTCTACAACAACCTTATGATTTGAAGATTTAATTCCTTTTGTCAAGGCCAATTGTGTTTTTATGGCACTGGCCACGGCCGCATCACCAGACGTATCCACAACCCCCAAAGTTTCCCCCAACCGAATGTAATTATAAACCCGACGCACTCCTTCTGTTTTCCATGTGGCTTCCACAGCCTGATCAATCAGATCTATATTGGGTAAAGCCCCAGTCAATAAAACTTCTCCCAGGAAAACAGTCACCTGAACATCCAACAAAAATTTGGATTGAGTAGCCGATAAATTTTTACGAACCGCAAGGTAAAGCGCTACATCCGAAGCATCTTCATTTAAGGGACGATCATCCATCACCACAGAACTGACCGAATGAAGACCACTGATCAGTGTTGTCCAAATTTGGCATCCCGATATTCCCAACAAAATAAGCATCATCACAAAAGGACGCCAAGCATTTTTCAAATGTTTCGGAAATTTTTTGGGGCTGATAAAAACGGCATCATAACGAATATTGAAATTTTTGTATTTAGGATAACGCGCCAAAAAAACTTCGGATGTTCGTGCGATGCGCGCTTGATTTTTGGGATGAATAGCCAAACGTCCTTTTTCTTCATCGGGGCGTTTTTTCACTTCCACAAAAACCAATGTTTTACCGCGTCTGACAATTAAATCCACTTCACCAGCACCCGTTCCGCGCCCCACCGTAAAGTTCATAGCCACAGGCCTATAGCCCCGCATCATTAACCAAAAAAGAGCTATCTTTTCGGCAAAATGTCCTGCCTTATAATTTGTCGTTTTCCAACACCTCATGATAGGCCTCTTTTTTAGGTTTTCCCGTTAATAATGACCACACAAATGCTGTATCTTTTGCTGACAAGTTTTGACGTAAATCCGAAATAGAAAGGGCCGGACGAACATTTTGTTTTTCTTCTGCCCCAGAAATAACCAATACAATTTCACCTTTGGGATCTGTCGAATAATACGCATTTATTTCATCCGGCGTCCCACAACGCACTTCTTCAAATTTTTTGGTTAATTCCCGCACCACTGCCATTGGACGATTTCCCAAAATTTTCTGAATATCAACCAGCGCTTCTTTTAATCGCCTGGCTGTTTCATAAAAAATCAATGTAGCGGGCAGGCTTTCCACACCTTTCAACACGCTTTGACGTGCGCCGGATTTAGGCGGCAAAAATCCCCCAAAATAAAAAGCATTACTTGGCAATCCGGATAATTGAAGGGCCGTTAAAACAGCATTAGCCCCCGGAACAGAAGTAACAGGAATATCATTTTCATGACACGCCTTTACCAAACGATATCCCGGATCAGAAATAAGGGGCATTCCTGCATCAGAAACCAAAGCAATATCTAATCCAGATTTTAATTTTTTAATTAAGCTGTCGGTTGCTTTTTCTTCGTTAAAATCATGATATGCCGTTGTTGCTTTCACTTGAATTCCCAACAATGAAAACAACCCACGACTTGTCCTGGTATCTTCACACGCCACCAAATCAACCTTTTCCAAAACCTCTCGCGCTCGTGGAGAAAAATCCCCCAAATTTCCGATCGGTGTAGCCACTAAATAAAGCATGTGCCTCCTTTGATAAAAAAATCTTGAAAAAATCTTTACTTTATTCTATCATAAAGAAATTAAAAACAAAAGGAGTTTTCATGAAACGGTTGGGGATTTTTTTAACATTACTTTTGGCAGGATGTTCTGTCGGACCGGAAATGACATCATTTTTTCAAAAAGAAAAAGTCACTCTTTCTGATCTGGAAAACGATCAACCTGCTACCACTGTTTCCATGATGTTGCCCTTGACCGGTAATTGGGCAGCAACCGGTGAAGGCTTTCAAAAAGCAGCCCTTTTAGCATTAGATGATCATCCGAATTCTTCTATGCGGATTTTATTTTTTGATACAAAAAGTTCTTCGGAAGGGGCAAAACAAGCATATGATTTAGCTTTGGCACAAAATTCCGACATCATTTTGGGCCCTGTTTTTGCAGATGAATTCAAAGGATTGCCTGAACCATCATTAATGAATAAGCCAGTTTTAGGATATACTTCTGACAGCACATTGTTAAATTCCGAACGTGCTTCTTTTGCTGTTTTGATTCCAGAACAAATTCGTGAAATTGTACGCCAAAATTGTTTGTCGGGAAAACATAATTTGGCTGTTATCGGTCCAGAAGGAAAAACAGGTGAAATCGTGATGAATGCATTAGAAGAAGTTTTACCTTTATGCCCAGATATGATATTGAAAGATTATGCGCTTTATCCACCGGAAAAAGTAGATATGTCCGAAGATATCAAAAAAATGTTGCCGACCTTTATCAACCCCAAAAAGAAGGATTTAACCGAACACGAAAAGGAATTATTAGCAACCCCCATGCAGGAACGTTTATCCTTTGACAGCTTGTTGGTATTTGAAGAAGGAACAAAATTAACACAAGTGATGTCCATTTTGGCCTTTTATGACGTGACCCCAAAAGTTATCCCCATTTACACATTAGCCAATGCAAAAGCATTAAAGGATAATTCATTGAACGGTGTGTTAATGGCTGATTTACCTGCCGACAATTCTTTTACCGTCAAATACAAAGAAGCCTTTGGGAAACAACCCTTACGTTTGGCCAGTTTGGCATATGATTCTGTGGGATGGATTGCTCAAAAATCTAAAAATGGAATTGTTTCTTTGCAAACGTTGCGTGATGCTGATGCTTATTGGGGCGTTGACGGATTGATTCGTTTGGAACAAAACGGAACAAACAAACGGGCCTTGCGATTGGTTCAAAAAACGGCCCACAGTGTCAGAGAAGTCAGTCCCGCTCCCACGGATTTGGATGATACAAATATGTTTTCTTTTTTCACGCCAACAACAGAATCAACTGATTCAACATCAATGTTCCCTTCTGCGTCGGACGAATCCCCTTTGAACTTTGAATAATCCAGCCGCGACGTAAAGCTTCTGCTATTTTTTGAGGATCCAAATTTTGGACAGGATAATCTTGCCGACGCAAACGCAACCCCATAATCAGGCGTTCCATTTGAATTTGTTCAGGTTGTAAAACCTCTTGGTGTGTCGGCGTTTTCAACCAATCTGCCGGCCAACGTTCATTTTGTGTGGCGATATTGCCCAAACGTCCTTGCGCACTGGGACCAATACCGATAAAATTTCCCCCGGTCCAATAAAGCATATTATGCTTGCTTTCTGCACCAACACGCGCATAATTAGATACTTCATAGGCAGGAATTCCTGCTTTATCCATCATCTCGTCAGTCAATTTATACAATCGAACAGCTTGTTTTTCCGAACATGTTTGAACACCCTTTTTCCCGAAAACGGTGTTTTCTTCTATCGTCAGCTGATACAACGAATAATGTTCCAAACCCAAAGCCAAAGCCCGCTGTAATTCATTTTTCCAACTGGTCAAGCTTTGTCGCGGTAATCCGTACATTAAATCCATATTGACGCGCGGGAAAATTTTACTTGCTTTTCGTAATACGTCCAACGCCGTTTCCACGCTGTGCCTGCGCCCCAAAAACTTCAAATGACCGGGACGAAGCGATTGCACACCCACCGATAAACGATTTACCCCGGAATCTCGGAAAAAACGCATTTTATCAAAAGTAATGGCATCCGGATTTGCTTCCAAAGTAATTTCAGCATTTGTGGAAATGTTCCAGCGCGTTGTAATTTCATGCATTAAAGAATCAAAAAAAGCCTCATCCATTAAACTGGGGGTTCCCCCGCCAAAATAAAGACTGGTCAATGTCCCACGGGGCGCATTTTGAATATCGCGCCTGTAACCCGCCAACAAAATATCCGTTTTCCCCGTTACGGGACGACTGGCAAAATCACAGTAAGGGCATTTTGAAAGACAATACGGCCAATGAATATACAGCCCCAACTTTTCCACGCTTGACAATCCTTTCAAAAAAAGCTATCGTTATTTCAGGTTTAATTATAAAGAAAGGATGGATAAAATGCAAATTACTTTAACAGGTCCTCAAATTGATTTGGGTGCCAGCTGGCGTGAATACGCTGAAGAGGCCATTACAAGTGTGGTGAAGAAATATTTTGAAAAAGCAACAGAAGCCACCGTTTGCGTTTCTCATGAAGGGAATGATTTCAAAACAGAAATCACTGTACGCCCCGGCACAGGGCTGTTCATATCATCCTCTGGCCAAGCCGTTGATGCGTATGGGGCTTTGGATGAAGCTTTGCGCAAAATGGGACGCCAACCCCCTCTTCATAAATTTTCCAGATTCG
>JAFYBU010000078.1 GCA_017540065.1 Alphaproteobacteria bacterium | reverse complement strand
AGTCGGAAATATTTTAATTGATTTTGCCAAAAAATATGCCATGGATCAATCTTCCATTTATGCGGATTATGTCGTGGATGAAATGAAAAAGGAAGTCAACCTGCGTCAAAATGCACATCGTTTTGCCGGCTTTGTCGTGTTAAAATCCCCCAACATTCCGTCTGTTTTATTGGAAATGGGATATCTTTCCAACCCCCAAGAAGATAAACTTTTACAAAAAGAATCTTATCGTAAAAAATTGGGAACGGCTTTGGTACGAGCAGTGGATACTTATTTCAAAAAATTGAACATTTAACGTTTATGTGTTTTTGCACCTTTTAAAAACATTTCACTAACCAGATTTTCCCCTATTTTTTCGGGAATATCCGTTGCAGCATCGTTAGAATTTTCATCTTCATCCAAAGACATAATGGCACCTTGAACTGCACCCTTTCCTGCCGATTTCATGATTTTGACCAAATTGGCGCCAGGAAGAAGTCCCAAAACTGCATCCGTCAATACCGTCATAGTGACACCTTCTCGAGCCCCATCGGTTAAACGTTCATTTAATTTTTGTGCGTCTTTTTTTGTCATATACTACATCCTTTGATGATATATATAGTATACCACAAATCCTGATTTTGTCAATTTTAGGGGCTATTTTTGATACTGCAAAGTTTCATCGTGAATATATTCAACCGAAATCCCTGCTTGTTTTAACATTTCTTCTGCTTCACCACCCGCATGATATTTATATTCCGCCACCACACGTTTAATCCCGGAAGCAATCAACAACATAGCACAGGTACGACAAGGAGCCAATTTACAGTAAATGGTTGCTCCATCCACAGAAACACCCCGTTTTGCCGCCTGACAAATGGCATTTTGTTCTGCATGAATTGTCCGCATACAATGTTCGGAAATGGTGCCGTCTTCTTCCACCACCTTTTTCATCAGGTGTCCCACTTCATCACAATGCGGAAGTCCCGGTGGAGAACCAACATAACCAGAAACAACAATTTGTTTGTCCTTAACAATGACGCAAGCTGTTCGTCCACGATCACAGGTGGCCCGTCTGGCCAGCGCATGCATAACTTCCAAAAAATATTCATCCCATGTCGGGCGATTGTATTGCTGGCTCATTCAGTTCTTCCTCCTTTTTAACTGTTGTTTTTTTCCCGTTTGAAATTTGACGCCAATTTGTCACATTTTTTTGATGTTCGTTATAATTAGGTGCAAAAACATGTCCGCCGGTTCCATCTGCGACAAAATAAAGATCTTTGGTTTGCATGGGATGCAAAACGGCCTGAATGGAAGCACGCCCCGGATTTGAAATCGGACCACGAGGCAATCCGTAAATAACATACGTATTATAAGGGCTTTGAAACTTCAAATCCTTATATGTAACACGTTTCATTTTATCCACATGACCATCCGTCACAGCATAAATAACCGTCGGATCCGATTGCAAACGAATGCCTTTTTTTATACGATTATAAAAAACAGAAGCAATATGGGCACGTTCAGAATTTCGTGAAGTTTCCTTTTCAATAATAGAGGCCATAATAATTGCTTCCTTCGGTGTTTTAACGGAAATATTTTTATCACGATCAGCCCATAATTCTTCCACTGTTCTATCCATGGCGTTTTTCATGCGTTCCAACATACTTTCCGTTGTATCACCATAGGAGTAATGATAAGTATCGGGAAGCAACGTCCCATTTTTAGGAATTTGAACAACATCCCCAATCAAACCTTTGGCGTTATTCATTAAAGCAATAACTTGTTCAGAGGTTAACCCTTCCGGAACAACTAGGCGGCGAATATAAGTATTTCCGCTGGTTAAAATGTTCATAACCATTTTAGGACTGGCATAACGAGGAATAGAGTATTCACCGGATTTTATATTGCTGGCTTGCCCACTGGCACGCACACCTAATTCAAAAACAGAAGGACTGGAAATAATTCCTTCAGCGTGCAATTGTTTGGCAATTTTTCGTAAAGTCTTTCCTTTGGGAATAAAGGTTTCCGTTGCTTCTTGCAAAGGACCTTCCGCCACAAATTGTGTATAAGTTGTTAATACACTTCCACCGATTAAGGAAACAAATAAAAAAGCCAGTAAAAAATAAATAAAGACGCTATGTCTCATTCATCTACCTTTTTAAAAATCAGTGTCGCATTTGTCCCGCCAAAACCAAAGGAATTGGACAATGCTACGCTAATTCGTTTTTCTTGTGCCGTATTCGGAACCAAGTTGAAACCGATTGTTTCTTCTTCCGGATTATCCAAATTAATGGTTGGAGGAATCAAATTGTTTTGCATAGCAAGCAACGTATAAACTGCTTCCACTGAACCGGCCGCACCTAACATATGACCTGTCATGGATTTTGTGGATGATATGGCCGTTTTAGTTTTATCAAAAATTTCCTTAATT
>JAFYBU010000077.1 GCA_017540065.1 Alphaproteobacteria bacterium | reverse complement strand
GTCTGGCCACGGGGCTGCACATTTTTGCAAAAACCCAGAAAGGACTTTTATCGTTGTTTTGTAAATTGTTCGTTTCACTGAGCAACCGGGGTTTATACATATCCAAAACACTGGTCAAGGCATTACAGGCCTGATTCAAATCCTTCATGGCATCTTTACGGTCATTCACGGACAAAATGATGTAATGGTGATTTTTGAAAATACGATGTAAACTTTCCATCCATTTTTCAGAAACTTCCCTTAACAGTTTGTTGTCTTGGGTAATTTCTTCTTCACCCAAATCCACACGTTCACGAATGGTAACAATACGCGAAACAACTTCCAATTCCGACATGGCATCTACCCACCGTTTTCTGGCTTCCATTAAGGAAAGACGATCTTCCGGAAGTAAAAGCGTTGTATCTGCACCCGTTACTTCAAAAACACGGGCTAATCCTCCTGTATGTAAATGAATGGTTGCACCATCTTCATCCAAACGTTCAAAAGGTAAAAAGTTGGCCAAGCGCGTTTCTTTCGGACGAGGCAAAATCCATTCTCCGATTTTGGAAACAAAAACAAATGTCAATAACATGGCAGCCAAAATACCGATTACCGCCAAAATAGTGGGCGTGGCACCTGCAACTGTTAAAATGTACTCTGCAATGTTATTCATTTCTTAATCCTTCCTTATGGTGCAAATTTTTTTCCCTTTGTATGGTAAATGCTGCGTGTCGTTGTCGGACCATTTTGCCCCCAGGAAAGCATCATGTGCGATAAATGGGGTTCACGGGCGCCATAAATAATGATCACGATATGAACGGCAATAACCGTAAAAATAGCCCAAATCGGGTTACCTTCAAACAAACCGACCCAAATAAACATCAGAGGAATCTGAGTTGCAAAATTTACAATAGCAGGAACCATCGGCGCCCAAAAGACCCGCGGTGGCATTGCAACAGATTTTAGAATTGGTTCCCTCATATCCCCTTTCCTTTTCCTTGATTTTAGCGCAAATTAAAACAAAATAAAAGCAAAAAATAAAAAATTATTTCTTTTTTGTTTTTTGCCAATTTTGAATAGTTTTCAAAACATCAGAAACCGTCAGTTTAAAGTGGTCCATTAAAACACTTCCGGGCGCACTGGTACCAAATGTATCAATACCAATTATTAAACCATCGTTTCCAACCCACTTATGCCATCCGAAAGAAGTTGCTGCTTCCACAGCCACACGAGGTGTTTCTCCTAATACTTTTCTTTGGTATTCTGCGGGTTGTTTTTCAAACAATTCCCAACAGGGCATGGAAACAACGGCACATCCGGGGATTTTATTGGCCACTTGCAAAGCCAAATTAACTTCTGATCCGGTTGCCAATAAAGTTAAACGGCGTTTCCCGGTTGCTTCCTTGATAACATAAGCACCTTTGGCCGTTAAATTTTCCTTTATTTCTGACCGAACCGTCGGTAAATTTTGACGCGACAAAACAATTAAACTTGGCCCCTTCATTTTCTGAAAAGCAAGAGCATAACTTTCCGCAGTTTCTATGCTGTCTGCCGGTCGAAAAATTTGAACACCGGGCATTGCACGAAATGAAGCCAAATGTTCAATCGGTTGATGTGTCGGACCGTCTTCACCAACAGCAACAGAATCATGTGTCAAAATGAAAACCTCACGAAGCTTCATTAAAGAAGCCAGACGTACCGACGGACGTAAATAATCTGAAAAAACGAAAAATGTGCTGGCATAAGGAATAATTCCACCATACGCAGCCATTCCGTTTGTAATGGCAGCCATCGCATGTTCACGGATACCGTAATTAATATAATTCCCCTGATAATCCGGTGGCATAATTTCTTTTGAAACGGATGTCTTAGTCAGGTTAGAGGCCCCCAAATCAGCAGAACCGCCAATTATTCTTGGACATTGCTTCAAAATAGATTCTAATATCGCTTGACCAGCTTTACGTGTAGCCATTTCTGGCTTCTCAATCACCCATTTTGACATCAAATTTTTAAGTGAAAAATTCACTTTCACTGGAGTGTTTTGAGATGAGGCGAGGTAGTTCTGAGTCCTGCACGTCTCCAATCAGAAAGAATGTTTTCGGGGATTTCAAAAGCAGGATACGGCCAGCCTAAATTTTGTCTGAGTCCTGCCAATTCTTCGGCCCCCAAAGGCGCCCCGTGACAGGATGACTTTCCAGCCTTGGTGGGAGCACCAAAACCGATTATCGTTTTACAATCAATCAATGTCGGTCTGTCCGAATTTTGTGCTTCGTTTAAGGCGCGTTCAATATCATCAAAGTCATGGCCGTCACACCCTAAAACACGCCATCCGTCCGCTTCAAAACGCATCTTCATATTCGTTACAGAACTGATATTTGTTCCACCGTCAATGGTGATTTCATTGTCATCCCACAAAACAATCAAATTATTCAGTTTCCATAAACCGGCTAAAGCGATTGCTTCCCCCGCAACACCTTCCATCAAACATCCATCCCCAACTGAACAATAAATTTTATGTGATTTTTTTTGAATTTTTGCAGCTAATGCCATCCCAACAGAACTGGCTATACCTTGCCCCAAAGGCCCCGCAGAAAAATCTACACCCGGGGTTATACCTAATTCAGGATGCCCCGGCGTAATACTGCCCAATTGACGGAATTTTTTTAGCTGATCCAATGTCATTTTCGGGAAACCCAACAAATAAAAAATACTGTACAGCAAAGAAGAACCATGACCATTGGAAAAAACGAATCTGTCCCGATTTTCCCATGCGGGATTTTGAATATCGAAATGCATAAACTTCGTCCATAAAACAGTCATAATATCCGCCATACCCAAAGCAACGCCGGGATGTCCTGATTTTGCTTTTTCAATCATTTCTGCCGATAACATACGTGCAGCATTTGCCATTTGTTTTAATTCCATTTTAATCCCCCTTTTCCAAAAAATAAAAAGTGTTACGCCCAGAGGCACGTTTTTCCAGTAAAACAAAATGTGTCGGAATTTCTACTTTATTGGTTTTATCTTCTTCAATGATAATCAACGTATTTTCACCAATCCAACCTTGAGTTAAAAACTGAGAAAGTGCCAATTCCCACAGCCCTTTTCCATACGGCGGATCCATAAATAAAATATCTGATGTTTTTTTTGCAACAACCGGTTTCAAGGCATCCCCGTATAATTCAAATTTCATTCCTTTTCCGTTTTGACGAATTATTTTTTGAGCAACTGGATTATTTTCAAACAAAAAAACAGATTTACAACCGCGAGAAACTGCCTCTAATCCCACTGCACCCGATCCGGAAAATACATCTGTAAAAGTTAAATTTTCCCAACGTTTTCCTGATTTCATCAATAAAGAAGCCAACATATCGAACAACATTTCTTTGGCACGATCTGCCGTTGGGCGTGTGCCTTCCGGCGGAGCGATTAAAGTTCTGCCTTTATTGGTTCCGGAAATTATACGCATTTAACCTCTTTCACTTTTCCTTTTTCCAAATCACCCAATTCGTAAGGACCATAGGAAATACGAATCAAACGGGCTACTTGAATACCAAAAGATGCCATCAATTTACGAATTTCACGATTTTTTCCTTCTTCCAAAGTCATTTCTAGCCAAGAATTGGCCCCCGTCCCTTTTTCAATTTTAACCTGACAAGGAGCATAACGCACACCAGCCACTGTGCGCCCTTTTCCCAATTGTTCAACCAAATCAACCGGTATTTTTCCATGCACTCGTACACGATAGGTGCGTTTCAAATGAGAGCTGGGAAGTTCCATTTTACGCGCCCATTCACCATCATTGGTCAGAAGTAAAAGTCCTTCAGAATTCAAATCCAATCGTCCAACGGAAATAACACGTGGCATATCGGCGGGTAAGGATTCGAATACTGTCGGACGCCCTTGGGGATCGCGCGCTGTTGTTATCAAACCTGTCGGTTTATGATACAACCATACGCGCGTTGCCGGCTTGGAAAAAATTGTTTTTCCGTCCACCTTGATTATATCATCATCCCCCACCAAACAGGCAGGCGTTTCCAACGTTTTTCCGTTTACCAAAACACGACCGGCTGATATTAAACGTTCGGCATCACGCCGGGAACAAATTCCGGCGGCTGCTATTCTTTTTGCAATTCGTTCTTGCTTTTTCATCATACTTTTTATATTATAAAGAAATGGAAAAAAAAGAAAGAGAAAAAATAAAAAATCAAGCGTTTTATATGGCACAAAAAGCTTTTTTGGCGGATGAAGTGCCTGTGGGGGCAGTGATTTTTAATTCGTTAACAGGTGAAATTATCGCAAAAGCCCATAATCAAACCGAACAAAAAAAGGATGTGTTAGCTCATGCGGAAATGTTGGCAATTCGTCAGGCAACGCGTAAATTAAAATGCAAATTTTTGGACGGGTATTCCATGTATGTCACATTGGAACCGTGCGTCATGTGTGCCGGTGCTGCCAGTTGGACTAGATTGGATGCTGTTTTTTACGGAGCAAGCGATCCAAAAACAGGCGCCATTCGCCAAGGAGCAAAAGTTTTTACCCGTTCTCAAACACATCATAAGCCTAAATCTCAACTGGTTTCTTGTCCGGAATGTGGCCAAATCATGAGTCGATTTTTTAAAGAAAAACGTTCTGGAAAAAAAGTTTGAAAATTTTTTCGGTTTTTGTTGACAAATGAAATAAAGTTTGGTAAAGTGCCTTTCAAGTAAACTTCAATTCAGGAGGTAAAAATGACATCTTCAACAGATAAATTCTTGAGTGTCGGTCCCATTGATGCTTTCCCAAGTACTCGTGTTGCTGCAAAAGAATTAGGCATTTTTTCTGACAGAATTGATAGTGTGCATATGCCACGAAAAACAAAAATCGGCGCAACATTACGGAAGGATGATTCTTCTGTCAGAGCCTGCGCAAGCAAAGCAGCAAGCGCCAGATAAAATCTTTTTTGATTCTAACAAAAATTCAGATGATTTTTTTACATGTTCGATAAGAACAAACAGGAGAGAGTTTCTTTTTCAGAAACTTCTTGATTTTTTTTGTCAAATCCTGTAGAATGGTCAGCGTGCCGAAGTAGCTCAGTTGGTAGAGCAACGCATTCGTAATGCGTGGGTCGGGGGTCCGATTCCTCTCTTCGGCACCATTTATTGTTTCAATAATGCCGTGATTTTTTTGGAAACAACAAAAGGAATATCATGAAAATATATCAAGTCGGGGAATCTGTCAGAGATGAACTTTTAGGACAAGCAACAAACGATATCGGTTATGTTGTTATCGGAAGTTCTGTTTCAGAAATGAAGCAAAACGGTTTTAGAAGAGTGGGAAAATTTTTCCCTGTTTTTTTACATCCGGAAAATCACAACGAATATACTTTGGCAAGAAAAAAAATTGCAACAGGAAACGGTAAAACCGAATATATTTTTGACACAACTGTCACATTGGAAGATGATTTGAAATGTCGCGATTTCACGGTGAATGCCTTGGCAAAAGATCCGGAAACAGGTGTTATTATTGACCCTTTTAACGGACAAGAAGATTTAAGGCAAAAAATAATTCGTCATGTTGATGAAAAGGGCTTTTCCGATGATCCTGTGCGTGCTGTCAGAATGTGTCGTTTAGCAGCTCAATTAGGCTTTCAAATTGCCCCAGAAACAACAGCATTGACAAATTCTCTTTTGGAAAAGGGAGCTTTCAAAAAAATCCCCGGAGAACGTATTTGGGGGGAATTCAGAAAAGCATTAAATACTCAACATTTTGATTCGTTTTTAGAAATGATGCATATGTCCGGCGTGTTAAAAGCCGTTTTACCGGACGTGGATAAATTATGGGACATGCCGGAAAAAGAAAAATATCATCCTGAAGGAAACAGCGGGGCACATACATTATTAACCATACGCGCTTCGGATCAAAAAGATCCTTTGGTCACTTTTGCACTGATGTTGCATGATATCGGAAAAACAAGAACAAAAAAAGAAATCTTGCCTTCACATCACGGCCATGAAATCAATGGAATACCCGTTATCAAAAGGATTTGTTATCGTTTGAAAGCGCCCGCTAAATTCCGTGATTTTGCATTGTTGTGCTGCCAGAATCATATGAACTTTTTCCGCATTCAGGAAATGCGCATCGGAACACTTTATGACTTTTTGAAGAAAGTAACAAACAATTTTCAAGATTTGGCAACTTTCGAACGTTTTGCGGAAGTATGCCGTTGCGATAATTATGGCCGAGCCGTTGAATTAACGCCGGAAGAAAAAGAAAAACACAATAAATCTTTGCAAATTTGCCGTGATACCATTCAAAAAACACGGGGAGTTAATATAACAGCCATGCCCAATTTCAAAAATCTGTTTACAGATAAGGGGATGGAGGGTAAAATCAGAGAATATATTATTCAAAGAATACAATAAAAAAAGCACCACCTGAAAAGGTGGTTCTTTTTTTTATTTTAGGCAAAAACTATTTTCCAGAAATAGATTTCAAAGCTTGAGCCAATCTGGAAATCAAACGTGAAGCTGTATTCTTTTTGATTGTTCTTTTGTTTGTTGCACGAGCTAAAGAAGATTCAGCTTGTTTAAAAGCTTTTTCTGCTTCTGCTTTATCTTTTTTTGCGATTGCAGCACGTGTTTTTTTCACAGAAGTACGGACAGCGTTCAAACGTGTCGCATTAATTTCTTCGCGTTTTTTGTTCCGTTTGACACGGGTTTTTGCAGATTTTAAATTTGCCATTTTTACCTCTTGGTTAAATAAGAAAATTTCTCACACTTTTTTATTGTATCAAAAATACGATAAAAAGTCAAGATCTTTTTTAAGTGTTGGATTGGCTCAAGCGAAACTGCACCTGGTTTATCGAAGAAGAAGGCGTTATTTCAATAGCAAAAGAATCGTTTCCTCTTTTAAAATAATGCGGCTTTACTTCTTGCCACCCCAAATTATTCAATGTCTGTTCATAAAAAGAATAAACCTTTTTTGAAGAAAGTTTTGTTTCGGCAGCAACCAAAACCATCCGTTCTGACGGATTATCAAAAGAAGCCGTTTCTTCAACATTGATCAAACCGTCCATCAAAGGAATGTCCTCAGTTCCAGGCAAAAATTGCGCCCATACGGGAAATGCAACCAAAACTAATAAAGAAATAATCCACTTTTTCATTGCATCCGATCGCTTTCCGTAAAAATTGACATCAAATCACTGTTGTTCAGTTGTAACTCTTCAGGAGAAGGCCCTTCATTTGCGGCAGCAGCTGGTTCAGGTAATGGAGCCCCATTTTTTCCCACAAATTGTTCCCTGATTTCAGAGTGCATCTGATGCAATTTTTCCCTGTTTTCTGCAGTTAACAAATGTTCTTCTTTTAATTTTTCTTCCAAAGTTCTTTGAATTTGCATACGTGTTTCTTGAATAGCCGCCGATGTTTTTTCCATATCGTCGGTTGTCAGATATTGTTCCAAAGAAAGGGTCATTCTTTCGGCCGGTTTATTTCCGTTCAAAGCCGCAATAAAGGCCCATTTATAAGCACTTAAATCATCTTGCGGTAACACATGTCCGTCTTCATACAACTTGGCCATTTCCAATTGAGCCTTGGGATCTCCCTGCAAAGCAGCCCCCAGTAAACAATAAGCACCTTGTTGTTGAACGGATAAAGCTGAATTTTTCAAAAAAGCCATTCCGTATTCATACATTTCATCAACGCTGGGCATAAAAACACCCCCGCGAATTTCATCAAACTTTGCGTCACATTCTGCGGGAATCGGTAAAGGATTTTGTGAATCATCAAAATTCCAAAACATATCTTGAGAAAAGGCCTGCGTTGTCCATCCCAAAAGAAAAATACCAATCAGACATCTAAAACTTTTCATTTGTTCCTCCCGTTTTCTTTCTTTGTAGCGTTTTTTTTACGCGAACGCAAGAAAAAAATTACTTTTCCTCTTTTGTATCTGTAAAAGAAACACAAACTTTATCCGGTAATGTTACTTCACGATACTTTTCAATAGGTTCATTTTTGTCAATATGCAAAGCCTGCATTGTTGAATTATCTCTTTCCACCTTCTGCAAATAAGGTAACAAAAGATGCGTTAATTCTTGTTGACGCTTTAACAGTTCACGTCCGTACCATAAACCGATAAAAACGACACCCCATACACCAACTGTCAAAAGAATTAAAACAACAAAGAAAATAGTAGCGCTCATTTCGAACTCCTTAAATAGTACTGGACTTTTACCAGTTTACCCGTTATAATAGAGAAAATCAAGTAAAAAAAGGATGAAAAATGTACTATTTGAATTTTGAAAACAATATCTGCGAAATGGACAAAAAATTGGCCCAGCCGGATTTGTCTGAAAATGAAAAAAAACGGTTACAAACTAAATTAAACCGGTTGATTGAAAATACGTACAAACGGTTAACCCCGTGGCAAAAAACATTGGTCGCACGTCACGAAAACAGACCTCATGCTTTGGATTATATCCGCTTTTTAATCAAAGATTTTACACCTTTATCAGGAGACAGACTTTTTGGGGAAGATGGGGCTGTTATCGGCGGTTTAGGACGTTTCAAAAATAAAACTGTTATGGTTATCGGAACAGAAAAGGGAAACGATACTGCCTCACGATTAAAGCATAATTTCGGCATGGCACGTCCGGAAGGATATCGCAAAGCCATCCGCTTGATGAAATTGGCAGAAAAATTTAATTTTCCAGTATTGACTTTTGTTGATACCGCCGGTGCCTTTCCGGGAGTTGATGCTGAAGCCAGAGGACAAGGACAAGCTATTGCGGCCTGTATTGAAACGGGTTTAGGATTAAAGGTGCCCTTAATTGCCACAATTATCGGGGAAGGCGGATCCGGCGGTGCTTTGGCTTTATCCACGGGAAACAGAGTTTTTATGTTGGAAAATTCCATTTATTCCGTTATTTCCCCCGAAGGATGCGCTTCAATTTTATGGAAAGATTTCAAATTTGCCAAACAAGCCAGTCGTGCATTAAAATTAACCGCAAAAGATTTATTAAAAATGGGTGTTATTGATGAAATTATTCCCGAACCAATGGGGGGAGCTCATCGTTTTCCGAAGGAAGCCATAACCGCTGTTGGCAAAGAATTAGAAAAAGCATTGGCTGAATTTGAATCCTTTAATGAAGATGATTTAGTTTTGCAGCGCCAAGAAAAATTTTTGGACATGGAATATCCCCAACAAAAGAAAAAAAGTTCTGCCGTTGATAAATAACATTCCCTTTTCTGCTTCATTTTTTTAGAAGTTGACATTATGTCGTTCTTTTTGTAAAATAGTATCACCTAAAAGAAAGGAATCATTGTGAATAAAATAGTATCAAAATTGAACCAAATGAATCTTGTTCAAAATTATCGCAAGATATATCCATACACAAAACCATATTTATTTCGTGCTGTTTTAGCCATATTGGTAACTTTACCTTTGGGGGCGATGGATGCAGTGATTGCATGGGTGTTGAAACCCTACATGGATGTAGTCATGATCGAAAAAAGTGCAAAAGCCACATCTTTATTACCGGTGTTGGTTATCATTTTCAGTTTGTTGCAAAGCTTGCTTAATTACGCGGCAACATATCTGAACACTTGGGTTGGTCAAAGTATTACGATGGATTTAAAACGTGATTTGTTTCGTAAATTGTTACATCAGGATGCCAAGTTCTTTGACAGAAAAACTTCCGGAGATGTTATATTCGGGTTCAATCAAGATGCTGAAGCGGCATGCAGCGGATTACTAGCTAACTTGAAACTATTCACAACGCGCCTATTTTCATCCATTTCTTTGGTTTTTGTGTTGATTTGGAATTCATGGCAATTATCCATTATCGCTATTGTTGTTTTGTTTGGAGCCTTATTGCCTTTGACAAGAGTGCGCAAAAGAATAAAAAGCATTACATCCAAAGCCGTTTTTTCCAATTCAAAAGTTATGACCCATTATAGCGAAGCTTTCGCAGGAAATCGTGTCATTTCTTCTTTTAATTTATATGAATACACGTGCAGTAAATTTGATGAAACTTTGCGTTCTGTCTTTAAGTTGGGAATGAAGATTACCAAAAGAACAGGCATGTTAACGCCGATGATGCACTTTATTGTTTCCATCGGAATTGCAGGTGTCATTTGGCTGGGAAGTTATTTAATTACCTCTGGTCAACTTACCCCGGGCGGATTTGTTTCTTTCATTACCGCTTTGTTGATGTTGTATCATCCTATCAAATCCATCGGCAGCAATTTTACTCATGTCCAAATGTCATTTTTGGCAATGGAACGTGTATTCAGTAAATTGGAAAACATCCCAAGCATCCACAATTGTCCAAACCCAAAACATTTACACGGAATTAAAGAAAGCATCGTTTTTGATCATGTGTGGTTTGAATATGAATCGGGTCGTCCTGTATTAAAAGATATTAATTTGAAAATCCACAAAGGGAAAACAATTGCTTTTGTCGGAAATTCGGGGGGCGGAAAATCCACATTGGTTGCTTTATTACCTCGTTTTTACGATGTCAAGAAAGGTTCTGTTCAAATTGATGGCGTGGATATAAGAGAATTGGATTTGGACAGTTTACGCGACAACATTGCCATGGTGTTCCAAGATAATATTTTATTCGCGGGAACAATCAGGGAAAACATTTTGTTAGGACGCAGAAACGCCACCCAAAAACAAATTGATCAAGCTGTTCATAATGCTTGTTTAGATGAATTTATTGCTTCTTTACCAAAAGGCTTGGACACAGAAATCGGGGAACGGGGAACAAAATTATCCGGCGGGCAAAAACAACGGGTCGCTATTGCGCGTGCCTTTTTGAAGGATGCACCGATTGTGATATTGGATGAAGCGACCTCCGCCTTGGATAATAAATCTGAAGCAATTGTGCAACAAGCTATTTATAATTTGATGAAAGACAGAACAGTGTTTATTATTGCTCACCGTCTTTCAACCGTCAAGGAAGCAAATCAAATTGTAGTTATTGATCACGGGGAAATTAAAGAAATCGGACGCCATGAAGAATTGTTGGAAAAACCCGATTCGGTTTATGCTTCCCTTTATAAAACACAATTAAAATAAAAAATTATTTTTTGTATTTAGCTATTTGTTTTTTAACACGTTCAATTTCTTTGAAAAGTTTTTTGGGAGAACGTATTGCCCCCACAAAGGCCATTTGATTGGGACGAACGGCTTTATCTTTCACCATCTGTTTCATGAACTTCAAAAAACCATCCCAGTAATGATTATAGTTCAAGAAAATAACAGGGCGTTCTGGCCATTCGCCTATTTTGAAACGTACCCCGAAAGTGCCGATTTCATCCAATGTTCCCCAACCGCCGGGAGCAACCAAAATAACATCTGCATTGGTCACCATAATTTTTTTTCGTTCGTCCAAAGTTTTCACCAATTTCAATTCGCCTTTTTTAAAAATCTTTGGATCTGCGCATTGACGTTTTAACAAAACGGGGATTGTAACACCCAACACTTTTCCACCAGCACTGCGGGCACCGCTGTATGCTGCCCCCATCATACCAACATCCCCCACACCGTAAATAAGAGTATATCCTTTTTGGGCAATCATTTTGCCGGTTTCATAAACTTTAGGATAACAATTTACAGCTATATCCCAATTAGAACTGCCAAAAATCGCCATCGCCGGCGTATGTTTTTTTTGCATTATTCCCCCTTATTCCTTGACGATGTAAGTTTCAGGATAAGTCGCACCTTTGGGAGACGACGGTTTGGAAATCCGCCCACATCCCGTTAAGAGTATAGCAATCGTCAAAATGTAAAAAATTTTTGTCATAGGGGTAGTTTAGCGCAAAGACTTTCCCTTGTCAAGACACAATTTTCCTTCTTTACTTTCCTGCAATTTTATGCTATAATAAGCCTTATTTTCAAAGGGAAAAGGATAAAATTATGAGTCAAAATATGCGCAATGTTGCCATTATTGCCCACGTGGACCATGGCAAAACAACTTTTGTGGATGCTTTCTTAAAACAATCAGGAACTTTCCGTGATAACCAACAAGTTGCCACTTGTGCCATGGATTCCGGCGATTTGGAACGTGAACGCGGAATTACCATCTTTGCCAAATGTACTTCCGTTGAATGGCACGGAACACGTATCAATATCGTAGATACCCCAGGACACGCTGATTTTGGCGGAGAAGTGGAACGTATTTTGTCTATGGTGGACGGCGTTATTGTTTTGGTGGATGCCGCAGAAGGCCCCCTTCCCCAAACAAAATTTGTTGTGGGAAAAGCCTTGAAATTAGGGCTGAAACCAATTGTTGTTATTAACAAAGTTGATCGTTCCGATGCCCGTCCGTTAGAAGTTAACAATGAAGTTTTTGATTTGTTTGCCAACTTGGGTGCCACAGATGAACAGTTGGATTATCCTATTTTAGTTGCCAGCGGTCGTGAAGGTTGGGCCGTTGAAAATTTGAATGATGAACGCATTGATATTCAACCCCTTTTCCAAAAAATTATTGATCATGTGCCAGCACCTGTCGTTGATGCTGCCGGTCCTTTTAAAATGTTGATTACAACACTTCACATGGATCCGTTTGTAGGTCGTGTTTTAACCGGACGCATTACTTCTGGCAGTGTGAAAACAAACCAAATGATTAAAGCATTAAGTCGTAACGGAAACGTGGTGGAAACTGCGCGTGTCAGTCGAATTTTAGCTTTCAGAGGATTAAAACACCAAGCAATTGAAGAAGGAACAGCCGGAGATATCGTCAGTATTTCCGGATTTCAAAAAGCAACAGTGGCTGATACTTTGTGTGATCAAAGCGTAACAGAAGCTATTCAAGCTCAACCGATTGATCCGCCCACGTTAGCTATGACGTTTTCCATCAATACTTCTCCGTTGGCTGGCCAAGACGGCGATAAGGTTACTTCCCGCATGATTTGGGATCGTTTGGAAAAAGAAGCCGAAGGAAATGTGGCTTTACGTATTTCCAGAACAGATACCACTGATGCCTTTGAAGTGGCCGGGCGCGGTGAATTACAGTTGGGAATTTTAATTGAAACTATGCGCCGTGAAGGGTATGAACTTTCTGTGTCCCGTCCCCGCGTATTGTTCAAAGAAGAAAACGGTAAAAAATTGGAACCCGTGGAAGAAGTGGTCGTGGATGTGGACGATAATTATACAGGTATTGTTGTCCAAAAAATGAGTGAACGTAAAGCTGAAATGGTTGAAATGACACCATCGGGACAAGGAAAAACTCGACTGATTTTCCATGCGCCTTCACGGGGGCTGATCGGATATCACAGCGAATTTTTAACAGATACCTGCGGAACAGGCGTGATGAACCGTATTTTCTTGGAATATGCCCCCTATAAAGGCGATATTCAAACACGTCATAATGGTGTTTTAATTTCCACCGAGAGCGGTAAATCTGTGGCTTATGCTTTGTGGTATATTCAAGAGCGCGGACCTTTGTTTATCGGGGCCGGCGTGGATGTTTATCCCGGGATGATTATCGGCGGGAACGCCAAAATGGGCGATATTGAAGTAAACCCAATTAAGGGTAAGAAGTTGACGAATATGCGTGCAGCCGGTAAAGATGAAGCTGTCACTTTGATTCCACCGACACAAATGCCTTTGGAAGCAGCACTTTCTTATATTGCTGATGACGAATTGGTGGAAGTAACACCAAAACATATTCGTTTACGTAAAAAATATCTGGATGCTAATGAACGCCGCAAATTTGAACGCGGAAGGTTGTAAAAAACCAAAAAAAGGGGGAATATGCAACTGATATCAAATGAATCGAAACAAATCATCCACGATTTGAAAGAGGCCTTGTGCATCGCCACAAAAGGTCACAAAAAAATGTTCGGGCTGACCGTGATATTATGGGTATTTCGTGGAATTATAAAGGTTCTTTGCCCCATTGTTGCTTCTATTGTTGTTACTAAAATTCAAGGTAACTTTGATGAAAAAACATTAGCAGGCGTTTTGATCTTTTGGTTAGTTGTTAATGCTTTTTTGGGACGTTTTTTGGATTTTTTGGATTACGTTTTTTGGGATTGGATGGAACCTTTACGCCTGTTCTGCCATAATTATTTATTCAAACAGAATTTCAAAAATTTATTGAATATTCCTCCAATCGTTTTAGAAAATCAACAATCTGCAAAAATTGTATCCACCATCAATTCATTAAATCAAACAATGTCCTATATCATCATGCATTCTTTGCGTATCTTAACATGGGTTGTTGCATGGTTGGGAGCCGTTTTAATTTTGTTAAAGGAAAAACCATCCTTCGCCTTGTTAACATTTGTTTGTTGGTTAGCTTCTTATTTCAGTAATTCCAAAATTGTAAAGCGTTTTTCAAAAGTAGATGAATTGGAAAAAATGCGCATTGATAATGATGCCGAAAAAACTGATCACATCGATAATATGGTTAACATCAATTCTTTACAAATACAGGATGAAGTGGTTACGGATATCGGTCAAAAATTAGATGACTATGCATGGTTC
Organism: Alphaproteobacteria bacterium; assembly: GCA_017540065.1. Lineage (GTDB taxonomy): Bacteria > Pseudomonadota > Alphaproteobacteria > CAAHEQ01 > UBA3637 > UBA3637. The sequence continues at coordinate 1,867 of JAFYBU010000077.1, read as the reverse complement.
AGCTTTCGCGCCAATATGAAGGAAGATGCTGCCAGAATTTTATTATTGTTTTGGGATGTTCTTCCTTTGATTATTTCCAGTTTAGTTGCAGCAACCACAGCCATTCAGACAAAAGATATAGGCCATTTCATTTTACTGACGGGATTGGTGGCAACAATGGTAAATACTGGTGCTCCTATTTTATTTTTTTCAGGTACAATCATCAAAAGTGTTAAAACTTATCGAAAACTGACGAATGAAATGAAGTATGATCATTCTTTGGATTTGAAATTAGGAAAAGAAAAACTCCCCGAGGGTGGAATAGTCGAAATCAAAAACGTCTCTTTTACTTATCCCGAATCCAAGGATCCCGTTTTGGAAGGGCTGTCATTAAAAATCAAGCAAGGTGATCGCGTGGCTATTATCGGAAATTCGGGCATGGGAAAGTCCACTTTGATTAATGTCATGCAACACGCCTATGAAGTACAAAAAGGACAGGTTTTAATCAACGGGAAAAATGTGCAAAACATTTCACTAAAATCATTAAAACAAAATATCACCTACATCAATCAGCACCCCATTTTTTGGCGTCATAAAACAATCCGTGAAAATTTGTTGATGTTTAATCCGAAGGCAACAGAAGTGGAAATTTATCGTGCTTTACAATCCGCAAATTTGTTGAAAGAGCTGACCAAAAAAGAAAAAGGCATTGACAGTAAGGCAACTGCTTTATCGGCAGGACAAAAACAACGTTTGGCTTTGGCACGGGCTTTCTTGCGTCAAACACCCATCATTATTATGGATGAACCCACAGCTAACTTGGATACTTATTCCCAAAGTAAAGTTTTGTTGGCTATTAAAAACTTGTCCAAAGTAAAAGGACATAAGCCAACGGTTATTTTTGCCAGTAATGTGCCGGCGGAAATTGCCAGCGCCAACCGAATTTTGTTGTTAGAAAACGGACAAATCGTAGAAGACGGAAACCCAAAAAAACTAATGGCAAATTGTAAAACAAAAGTGTATAATAGGCTGAAACGGTATAAATCTTTATTTGAGGATACAAAATGAGTTCATTTTTTCATAAATTAAAAATTTTCTTTAGTCACAAAAATATTTTACCTTTTTTGGGACTGGGTATTTCAGTGCAAGCCCCTATCAATTTAATCGGCGGAACGTTAAAATGGTGGGCCAGTGATTCTGGATTGGATTTGGCTGCTATCGGTATTTTTGCTGCTGTCACCATGCCGTATAGTCTGAAATTTTTATGGTCTCCCGTTATTGATCAGGTCAACTTGCCATTGTCAAAAATGTTGGGATGTAAAAAAACATGGTGTTTATTATTTCAATTCGGCATATTGGCAGGACTTTTTTTCATTTCCACTTTAAATCCGAAAGTTGACGTAATCCCGTTGTTTTTGGGCGCTTTACTGATCGGCTTTTGCGGAGCCAGCCAAGCCTTAACCGTGGACGCATTAAAAATAGATATATTATCCAGGGAAGAACTGACCGACGGAACAACTGTCAAAGAATTTGGCGGACGGTTGGGATATTTGGGTGCAACCGCAGGTATGTTCGCTTTATCAATGTATTTTTCTTGGAATACTGCTTATAAGATCGCCGCAATTATGATCCTTATCGGCGTTGTTTCTTCTTTCTTCATAAAAGAACCACCGAAAGAACATAAACCCATCAGCTTTAACACAACGGTTAAAATGCCGTTTTTAGAACTGTGTCAACGGGAAAATTTGCCCTTATTATGCGCGTTTATTGTTCTGTATAAATTGTGCAATGGCATGTTGGGAAGTATGGCTTATCCGTTTTACAATAAAATCGGTTTTACCGTAGAAGATGTGTTAAAAGTTTCTTCTATCTTCGGAACAATCATGAC
>JAFYBU010000076.1 GCA_017540065.1 Alphaproteobacteria bacterium | reverse complement strand
GTGTGATTGTATTCCGTACCGATAAAAATGAAAAAGTCGTTTCTGCTACATGCTTTGATGGTATGGAAGAAGAAAACACAGAATCAGAAACAGTTGAAAATTTTGAAAACAATGAACAGGTTGAACAAAAGGAGGAAGATAATGCGAATTAGTGGGACAGATTGGTACACCGCCGTGGGCGAAGGACGGGAAGTAAAAAGTTTTCATAATGAAGATGACGACGAACCTCAGACTTATGTGCCAGTTACGTATTATGGTTACAGAAAATCGGTTCAAGGAAAAACTCAAGATGAAATCAATGCAGAAATTGAAGAATTAAAAAGAAATGGGGTTGAACATATAAAATTAAGAAAATCAGTCCATAGTCATTTGGGAATTCCGGCCGGTACGCCTTTTTTACAGATTTTTGATGAACAAAGTGCGATTGCCTTGGAAAAGATGCTTTTAAGAAAAGGGATTGAGTTGCCAGCGGATCGTTATAAAGAATATGGCTTAGGTTATATTAACAGGACACCTAAAGAAATAAGCCCGGCTGTTAAGGTATCTATTTGGGATCGCTTGTTTGGAAGGAAATAAAATGACAAATAGCTCTTTATCTTTATTACAGGGAACAACTTGGTATTGGCGTCAAGGATTAAGACAGGCTCCGATACATAGTAACAGAGGCAGAGGGGATGTTTGTAAAACGCGAGAATTGTATATGCCCGTGAAAAGTGAAGAATACGCGCAATCCGTGATAGAAGAATTAAAAAGTAACAACATTAAAGCAAATTTTAAGAGGACACACTCTACCTTTGATGTTGTTCCGGCTGGCAGTTTGATTGTTTTTGCCGCAACTTCTTTATATGTGGGTGATTCGGAAGAAGAAAAAAATGTGCAAAGCCTAAAAAAATACATTTCTGAACATGGTGGAACAATTGTTGAAGGTGCTCCTCAAAGATCAACATTAAGAAGTATTTTTTCTTTCTTTTGTGGGGGTAGAAAATAATGTGTCCTTGTCCGTTTTGTACAGCGATTGCCCTGTTATTAAGCCCGTTATTATTGTTTAAAAAACCGCGCGCATGGGTAAAGAAAAAGATTCGTTGGCACCATACGCACTGTGCGGAATGTCAGCAATTGGAACATGAAAAATGCCAAAAAGAACACATCAAGTGTACTTGTGTCAATTGTTCCAAGAAAAAATAATTATTCTTTGTCGGCATAAGGATTTTCGCGTTTACGCAAATTAATGCGGATGGGAACGCCCACCAATCCAAAACAAGCTCTTAATTCGTTAGAAATATAACGAATATATGAATCAGGTAACCTGTCGGGATTAGAGGTGAAAATAACGAAAGTAGGTGGTCTGGCATTAACTTGGGTCATGTATTTTAAAGGTACACGACGTCCGTTTTTGGCTAATGGGGTAGGGTGTGCCACTTTAATATCAGCTAAAAACAAATTTAATTTGTGGGTCGGAACACGTTTGTTCCATAAAGCATATACATCAAATACAGCTTTCATCATTTCTTTGATACCCTTACCTGTTTTGGCAGAAATTTGAATTAAGGGCAATCCTTTTACTTGCTGCAATGATTCTTCCAATCGTTCCCGAATCAAAGCCATCGTTTCACGAGGATTTGATACTAGATCCCATTTATTGACGGCCAACACTAAACAGCGTCCTTCATCCAATACTTTACTGGCAATACTCAAATCTTGCTTTTCCAATGGCTGAGTGGCATCTAATACCAAAACAACGACCTCAGCAAAATCAATTGCGTTTTTGGTATCTGCACCCGAAAGACGTTCCAAATCGTCCGAAATTTTTCCAAATTTTCGTAATCCGGCAGTATCTGTTAATAAAATCTGCTTCCCTTCCCAATTCCACTTAACAGTAATGGCATCTCTTGTTAACCCTGCCATAGGACCGGTTAATAGTCTTTCTTCATTTAATAGTTTGTTAATCAAGGTTGATTTTCCCACATTGGGGCGTCCGACGATTGCCAATTTTAACGGTTTTTCACCTTTTTCTTCTTTTTCTTCATCTTTTCCCAACAACGGAAGTAATCTGCGATTCAATTCATCAAAACCGCGTTTATGTTCTGCAGACAACAAAATCGGTTCTCCCAATCCTAAACGATAAAATTCATTAGCACCGACGCGTTGTGCCTCTCCCTCACATTTATTTGCTACTAACAGGGTAGGTTTATGAGCTTTTCGTACTTCCTTTGCTAACTGTGTGTCAAGTGCGGAAATTTCACTTCTGGCATCTCCCATAACTAACAAAATATCTGCTTCATCAATAGCTAATTGTGTTTGTCGCCACATGGCGCGAGCCAATTCTGATTCTTTTTCCAAACCGGCTGTATCAATGACGCGAAAAGTTTGATTACCTAAAACGGCAGTTCCTTCTTTGCGATCACGTGTGACACCCGGCCGATCATGTACCAAGGCTTTTTTGGTATGGCAAAGTTTATTAAATAGGGTTGATTTACCTACATTAGTGCGTCCGATAATCGCAACCGTCTTCATTTAGATTTTCTCCCAATGATACAAATATCCGTTGTCTCCTAAAAAGAATATTCCATCACTTATAATAACAGGGTTAGATCCCTTAATTCCTTTTTCCTTGATGGTAACTTTTCCGTCTGAAGGGTTAACAACGGCTGTTTTTTCTTCTGAAAATAAAACTAAATTACCGTCAACGAAAAATGGTCCTTTCCACAAGGCATTTTCTAATTCAACATCCCAGAAAAACTTTCCGCTTTTTTTATTGATTGCTAACAAATGATTGTGGTTGTCCAAAAAGAAAAGGGCATTCCCGTTAACCAAAGGTGTATTCTGCCCACCACGGGGTATTTTCCATAAACTTTCTCCTGTTTTTAAGTTAACAGCTAAAGTTTTTCCGCTATGTCCAACCAAATAAACAATTCCATTTTCGATGACGGGGGAAGCGGTCATTTGTGACAATTGAGCAATGGCATTAAAAACTTTCTCTCCTACAAGATCCTGGCTCCAAAGTAAAGTGCCTGTTGTTGCGCCAAAACCAACAATTTCACCGGTAGAAAAAGGAACAATGATCACGTCATTTGCGATTGCAGGACTTCCCATGCCTTGTAACAATGTTTGGGATTCTGTTGTTTTATAATGCCACTTTTCTTTACCCGTTTTTGCATCTAACACCCATAAATCATTGCTCGAAGAAAGCAAATAAAGAGTATTATTTATCAAAAGAGGTGAATTTCTGAACGGAGTTTTGAATTCTTTTTTCCACTGCAACTCTCCCTTGTTGTTGAACATTGCAACATTTCCGTTTTCATCCAATGTGGCGATAGAATTCTTATTTGCTGTCAGCCCGACACCTTGTGACTCTGTATCCAAATTTTCACGCCAAAGTTCTTGCCCATCCTTAATATTTTTAGCAATTATATTGGAACGATTATCCAGGATGTAAATAGTCTCACCCGTAATAACGGGCGTTGTCAAAGGTAGATCACCGTTGTCCCTACCTTTTGCACTCTTTGCTTTCCAATCAGGGGTTGCCTTCTCCAATGAAACAGCCGGAATTCTGTTTTGTGGATTAGCATTCAAGGTGTTCCACTCATTTATAGCTGATGTTTTATTTAATCGCACCTTTTCACCGGATTGAGCAATTTTTTCTTCTGAAATTACAGTGATTCGTCCTTCTTTTGGTGCAAGTTTTTTGCTATCAGAACACGCCCCCAAAATCAAACAAGTCCCTAAAAGAACCAGTCCAATACGTTTCATTTATTCTCCCTTTAAAGTGTTTAACCTTGCCTTTGAACCTGCTGAAACAGCCGGATTAGCAAGAGCCTCCCTCACTAAATCCATGGCTTCATCCTTTTTCCCCTGCTTGACTAATAATTGGAAAGCCAATTCGGTTGCCAATCCTTGAAAATAATTATCTTCCAATGCAGGTTCCAATACTTTTAACAATTCGTCCGGATTACCATCTTCCAGTTGATACCCGACATAAGTCAAAGAAGTGACCAAATACAACGGATCTTTTTTGGAAGAAGCTGATAAAACTTTTTTCAAATTTTCCAACGCTTCAGTTTTTTCACCTTTTGACATTTGTAAATCAGCCAAATTCATTAAAGCTAAAACACGGTATCCTGTTTTTCCGGAAAGAGCCAATTCTTTGAAGGAGGAAATGGCTTCATCTGTTTTCCCGCCATGCGCTTTCAAGGTTGCTTCTTCAAAAATATCAGATTCTGCAAGGCGCACTTTTGTTTGGTAACTTTTGTAAAATTCAGCCCCGGCTGTCAGAAGTAAAATGGCAGCTACCCCGCCATAAACTAGCCAACGATATTTCTTCCAAAATTCAATCAGTCTTTCTTGTTGTAATTCTTCATCTACTTCTAATTCAAAAGCTTTATCCTGATATTTTTTACATTCGGAACATCCTTGTTTTTTATCGCAAGAATCACACTTTTTCTTTTTCATCCACTTCATTTTCTTTACTCCTTTGTTTGATAAAAGGTAGTTTAGCAAAATTTATTCGCCTTGTCCACTTTTATTTTTCTTTTTTGGGAAATAGGGCGAATAAAGGAAGGGCTAACCATGCGGGCAACGCGCTCCCGAACCAAGCTCCAAATGCCATTAACCAGGGGAAAGCAATCAGGGCGGGGGCTTTTTCCAAACGGCGACGAATTAAACTTGCTGCTTTATCCGGTTTCATTAAAAAGGGCATATAAAATTCATTTTTGTCTGTTAAAGGAGTTTCAATAAAACCCGGGCAGATAGTGGTAAAATGTAATTTTTTATATTTGTGCTGTTGATATAAAGCTTCTCCAAAGGCCTTTACACATGCTTTGCTGGCAGAATATGCCGGACAACTGCCCATACCACGGTACCCCGCCAAACTTGCAACGACAGCAATTTGCCCACCGCGTTGTTTCATCACTTCTACGGCCGGTAATACAGTATTCAATGTGCCAAATACATTTGTTTGCATGATTTGACGTGTGGAAAGGGGTGT
>JAFYBU010000075.1 GCA_017540065.1 Alphaproteobacteria bacterium | reverse complement strand
CTTGATTATTGCAAGGTGCTATCCAAAAGGCTTCTCGTCCATAGGCTGTACGATAGGGCAAATCCAAGGAAAGTTGTTCGGTCATTTTCCCCCTTTATAAAAGGAACTGGCTTGATAAAGTTTATTCAACCATCTGAGGACAACACCAATCATGGCTGCCACAGGAACGGCAACCAACACACCCAAAAAGCCGCACAAACATCCGCCGGCCAATACTGCAAATAAAATCCATAACGGATGAAGTCCCACTTTTTTACCGACCAATCGGGGTGTCAAAACATAACCTTCCAATACATTTCCGATTAAAAAGATGGCACATAAAGCCCCCCATTGTGTCAAAGAGGCTCCACCGGCCAGCGCCAATAAAGCCGAAATCGCCAATCCGGTAAAAAAGCCGACATACGGAATAAAAGATAAGATCCCCGTTAAAATACCGACTATTGCCCCCAGGTTGATTCCCGTAAAGGCCAAAGCAATTCCATAATAAATGGCTAAACAAATACATACACTGGCTTGTCCACGCAAGAAACCGGATAAGGTCTTGTTTAAGTCTGACAAAAATTCTTTAAAAGTCGGATGAAAACGTTCCGGAACTAAATTTTTTGATTTTTCTTTCATTTGCGGTAAATCCTTTAAAACATAAAACAACACAATAGGAGTGATCAGTGATAATGCCAATATATTAACAATGACCAAGCCCCCCGAAATAATATGATTAAGTCCAGCCCCCAGACCATTCAAAATCCCCACTGCAGTCTGCGTTGTGGAATCTGAAAGTTGATAAAGCTTTTGGTAAGATATTTGAGGACGCCCCCATACAATCAATTTTTTCAAATAGCCCCAAATCTTTTCCGCCATCAAAGGAACCCGACCGATAAAGTCAGTGATTTGTGCCTGAGCCAAAGGAATCAACAATAATATGAATAAAATGAATAAAAATAAGGCCAGGGCAACCACTATGCCGGATGAAAAAGGACGACCTATTTTTCCTTCCAATTTACCAACCACTGGATTCAACAAATATGCCAACACAAATGCCAACACAAAAGGAAGTAAAATTCCCTTTATTTCCACCAAGAACAATGCCAATAAAAGGCCGATAACAATTGCAGCAATAGAATATTTAAGGTGTAATTTCATAATAATCCTTTCTTTTGAGCGTTCCAAGAACATCAGAAAAATCAGATATCCATGCCCAACCTGATTGATCCAAACGTTGAATCAATTCTTGTGTTGTGCCATTAAACACAAAATTTAACAAAATTTGTCCAGGCATTGCCCCTTGCAATGTTAAGTTTTCCAAAAAATCCATTCTTTTTAATGCTTTTTCCAACTGATTCCATTCTGCCATTTTTTCAACATTCAAACGCGCATAATAAGTTGTCCCGACGCGATCAACCCCTTTATATTTTTCTTGCCATCTGAAAGCCATCTGATCATTCAAGCGTTTCCACCCGTCTAACAATGTTTCTTGACCGTATCCTTGGACAGATAAGCCATAAAAAGAGTTAGTTGTGTTCAAATATGAAACAGGATACATTTTCCAACTGCCACTGGGAGCATATTCAACCGCAACGGTTAAAATTTGTTCTGCCCCATTTCGTGAGGCCAAGTTTTCAACCTCGGCAAAATCTTGATTTTGTAAAGCCCTGTTAACCGTAATCAATTCATCTACATCCCCACCGGGCAATACCATTTTAAAGAAATTGGAAAGAACAGGCTGTGTTTTCAAAAGTTGATAAAACAAATTTTCATCTTCCAGTGACAATTCACCGGCCCCTTGGCGCCACAAAGGAATCAACCAATATGTCGGCGGAGCTTTTTGTAAATAAGCCCGATTATTTTTCTTCAGTAAATCCTGAATGGCTTTTTCTTTGAAACGCACATTGATTTTTCCCCAATAAGTCGTGCGAGTATTTTTTTCTTCCACAATAGAAATATCACGAACCATATCTAAAATTTCTTCATCCGAAGGACGTTCTTCCAAAACACTTGCCCCACCGAACAAAGATTCAATAACTTTATCAAAGCCCGACAATTCCCCCTGCATAATTGCACTTTCTTTTGCTTGCTTGGGAGTTGAGCCTGTCCCCGATATTTCAATATCTTGAGCCGTGTATAAATCCGCCTTTGCCGAAAAAGCGATCAAAAAAATTATTCCGAAAACGATTTTAAAAATATGTTTCATTTTGTCTTGCCTTTTTTTAAAGATAAAGCTATTCTAGCATAAAATAAATAAAAAATACAACAAAAAAGGAGAAGAAAATGAGCTATGATGCAACAAATGTTTTTGCAAAGATTTTACGTGGTGAAATCCCTTGCAAAAAAATCTATGAAAACAATGATGTGTTGGCGTTTTATGACATCAACCCCAAAGCAAAAATTCACGCTTTGGTCATTACGAAAGGGATGTACACCGATTTTCAGGATTTTATGGAACATTCTTCTGACAAAGAAATTTCCGATTTCTTCCGTAGTATCTTAACAGTTGTAAATATGTTGGGATTAAAAGAAAACGGTTATCGTTTGGTTATGAATACAGGTAAAAATTCCGGTCAGGAAGTTCCCCATTTACATGCACACATTTTAGGTGGTGAACCCCTTACAACCCATACTTTGTAAGTTTCTTATTAGGATTGGCCAATTTAAAAACTAAACCACCTGTGGCGGGAGTGCATTCGCATAAAATAACAGAAACGCTGTCCCCTAGTTGGTAGGTTTTACCGGAGTGTTTTCCGATTAAACATGTTCTTTTTTCATCAAACCTAAAATAATCCCCATTCATGGCACGGAAAGGCACAAAACCGTCGGCTTCGGTTCCATCCACCATGATAAATAACCCAAAGGCTGTCACGGAAGAAATACGCCCGGTGAATGCTTGACCGATTTTATCTTGCATGGAAGAAGCCAAATACCGATCTACAGCATTTTGTTCGGCTGCAGCACTTTGTCGTTCTGTAAAGGAAATGTGTTCTGCCAAACGTTCCATATTCTTGGTCTGTTCCAGAGTAATTCCGCCTTCACCCAATTTTAATCCCGACACCAATAACCGATGAACCAACAAATCCGAATAACGCCTGATGGGAGCCGTAAAATGTGTATATTTTTCCAAAGCCAATCCGAAATGTCCGATATTATCCGGTGAATAAACAGCTTGCGCTTGTGTGCGCAAAATCAAATTATTCAAAACATAATTTTGTTTTCCCAAATTCATGCTTTTCAAAACAGCATTAAAATCACGCGGCAAAGCCGAAGTTGAAAGCGGCTTTTTATTCAATGTTTTCAAATAAGCATTCAGCGTTTCAATTTTTTCGTTACTGGGATGATCATGAACACGATATAAAGTCCCTTGTCCCAGTTCTGTCAGGGTTTCTGCCGCAGACACATTTGCCAAAATCATTAATTCTTCAATCAATTTCATTGCGTCGTTTTGTTCACGCAAATGAACTTCTTTCACGCGCCCTTTTTTATCTAAAACAACTTGACGTTCCGGAACATCCAATTCCAAAGTACCGCGATGAGTGCGTTGTTTTTCCAATAATTTATAAACAGAAATAAGAGCATCCAAATCCACATCCAATTTTTTGGTACCCTCTATAACATCTTGCACTTCATCATAAGTAAGGCGTGCCACAGATTGAATCAAGGCACGATAAAATTTGTGCCGTTTTTTCTTACCGTTTTCATCCAACCAAACTTCACAGACCAAAGCTCCGCGTGGTTCATTTGGATTCAAAGAACAAACACCATTTGAAAGTGAAAAAGGCAACATGGGAACAACTCTGTCTGGAAAATAGGTGGAGTTGCCACGGCGAAAAGCTTCTTTGTCCAGCATTGAATCAGGCCTGACGTACCATGATACATCTGCTATTCCCACCATAATATGCCATCCTGATTTATCCTTTTCTGCCCACACAGCATCATCAAAATCTTTGGCATCCGCCCCGTCAATTGTCACAAAAGGAATAGCGCGTAAATCTTTACGCGTTTTTGTAATATCAGGAACGATGGCCTTTTCTGCTTCTTTTTCGGCATCTTCAGAAAATTTTTCAGGCAAATGCGCTTCGGCCATAGAAATCATTGTGGAGGCAAAAGCATCATTCATATTACAGATCAGTCGTCTAAAAACACCTGCTTGATTCGGGCGAACAGAACGGGGAACCTCTATATCCACCACGTCCCCTTCCTTCAGGTGAACAGAAGGCGGCACATTTTTGATATAAAAACTTTGTCGGATTTTACGATCCACAGGTTCTGCACATCCGTTTGTCCACAGACACGTTACCACGACCGGTTTACTGTCTTGTTCCAGTAAAGTCGCTTGACGATTTTTTTCAAAATGTTTTTTAAAATTACGTCCCATATTTTCAGTGTACAAACTTTTAAAAAGAAAAGCAATTTTTTTGTGGACGGAAATCATAAAAAATGATACGATACGCCCCATGAAAATTGGCGTTTTTGATTCCGGATTGGGTGGATTGGTTATTGCAAAGGCCTTAATGCAGGCTTTACCGCAATATGATTATATTTATTACGGCGACACAGAACATGTTCCTTACGGTGAAAAAACACCCGGTCGAATTTTGGCTTATACATTAGATGCAATGCGATTTTTAATTAATCAAAAATGCGGACTGATTATTATTGCATGCAATACGGCTACCGCTATCACGTTGCGTTATTTACAAAAACGTTTTTGTCCGAAGGAAGCCCAGAATGTTAAAATTTTAGGGGTAATTATTCCCACCGTGGAAGAAGCCTTAAAAAAAGGGGAAAAACGAATCGGTGTTGTAGGGACACCCACCACGATTCGTTCGGATATTTACGGTGTGGAATTGCGTAAAATTTCCCCACAGGTAGAGGTTGTTTCTTTGGCAACACCCCGTTTAGTTCCTGCAATAGAAGCAAATGATTTTACCGAAGCAAAAAGGGCCATCAACGAATATGCACAAACTTTTCAAAATCTCCCTGCTCTGATTTTGGGATGCACACATTATCCGTTGGTAAAGGATTTATTTCAGGAAGCTTTACCCGAAACACGTTTGGTTTGCCAAGATGATTTGATGGGGAAAAAATTGGCCGATTACTTAAAGCGTCATACGGAAATAGAAACAAATCTGTCACGCAAAGCAACACGCCAATTTTTTGTAAGTAAAATGTCAAAAAGCTACACGCAAGTAGCACAAAAATTATTCCCTGATATTCAATTGGAAAAGAAATAAAAATCCCCGTTTTGAATAACGGGGATGATTTTGAAACACTTTTTCAAAAATTTATCAGGACCTTTTTTGGCCTAAAGCTTCTTTTTGTTTTTGAAAAATCAGAGGCATGGTATCAGACGCCATTTTCATCATGGTGGACAATTGTTCTGATGTAAAAGGTGCTCCTTCGGCCGTTCCTTGGATTTCCAACAATTCACCTTTGTCATTCATCACAAAGTTAGTGTCGGTACCGGCATTGGAATCTTCCACATAATCTAAATCAACAACGGCTGTCCCTTGAACAACACCACAAGAAATGGCTGCTACTTGTCCCAAAAGTGGAGATTTTTCCAATGTTCCATCCGCCGCCAAAGAATCAAGAGCCTGTGCTAAAGCCACATAAGCCCCGTTAATACTGGCAGTACGAGTTCCACCATCTGCTTGCAATACATCACAATCTATTTTAATTGTAATATTATCCAGCTGATGTAAATCCACAACAGCACGCATGGTTCTGCCGATTAAACGTTGAATTTCTTGTGTGCGACCATCCTGTTTTCCCTTAATTGCTTCACGGTCAATCCGATTGGCATTTGCACGAGGTAACATCCCATACTCAGCGGTAATCCATCCCCCGCGTTTTCCCTGTTGTTTCATCCAATTGGGGACTTTATGTTCTACTGATGCGGTACACAAAACATGTGTATCACCACATTTGACCAAGCATGAACCTTCGGCATATTTATTTACCCAAGGAGTTAAGGTCATTTCACGCATTTGTGTATCAGATCTGCCAGATGGTCTTGTCATTTCATATCCTTTCGTTTGAATAGGAAAATTTTAGCATAATTTCCGTTAAAATTCAAGCTAAGACTTGATTTTTAGGTAAAATGTGCCTACATATGTATTAAATAACGAAAGGATTAAAAATGACAAAAAAAGAAAAGCAAGAAAACGAAAAAGTTCAAACCCCTGCTCCCGTAGCTGAAGATCAAGTTCAGAAATTGGCTCAAGAAGTGTTGCATTGGAAAGATTTGGCTTTAAGAACCGCTGCCGAATGCGAAAATATTAAAAAGCGGTGTGCTTTGGATATGCAAAATACGGCACGTTATGCCACCAAAGATTTCGCAAAAGATTTATTACCGGTAGCAGATAATTTAGCCAGAGCCATTCATCAAGCTCAAGTAGAAATGGGAAAATCCGATAAACCTTGCGATCCGTTTTTTATCAATTTATTACAGGGGGTGGAATTAACTCAAAAACAATTGACGGATGCCTTTAGCAAAAACCACGTGGTTCAAATGGACGATATGGGAAAAGTTTTTGACCCAGAAAAACATCGTGTCATTCAACAAGTAGAAGATCCGTCCAAACCCGCAGGAACAATTATTGAAAACTTACAAACCGGTTATATGATCCATGATCGTGTTTTACGGGAAGCAATGGTGATTGTTACCAAAGAATCTGCTCAAAAATAAAACAACTTGACAAAAACTGTTTTTGTGGTAAAATATATGTATTCTTAACAAAAGGAGGAATATATGAGTAAAAAATCTGCATTGGCAGCAACCATTTTAACGGCCGCAAGTTTATTTTCCGGTTGTAATCAAAAAAACGAAAAGTCCGCTTCCGAACCAAAAGAAGCCGAGGTACAACACGTTGAAGCCCCAAAAAAAAATCAAGAACAAAAAATTAAATAATTTGAAAAAGCTGCGAAGGAAATTCCTATTTTCCGTGATGAATTACCACACGCAATGATTTTGTCAGATGGTAAAGGCGGGTACGTCCAAGTTCTTTACCCTGCCAGAAGAAACGGTGATGTTTTAGAAAGCAAGGATCAATATGAAAAACGTGTTAAATGGTTAAATGAAAAATATCCTGTTGATATTCCGATGGCCAGTATGTCTTTAAGAGGATGTAAATGGGAAGATTATACCACTCCGCCAAAAGTGCCTTTTGTCAGTATGCTTGACAAGAAAGAATATATTCAACATCATATCGCTTTCATGCAAAAGTTTTGGGGAGAAAAAGGACTTCCGTCCGGTGAAAAATATTCCCCACAAACAGATCCTATTGCTTTGTGGTGGGTAGCACAGGATTTACCACGTCAGTTGGCAGAAGAACATAAAGCCAGTAAAAAGGTTCCTGTTCCCAATAAATCATTGGAACGTTAACTGATATCAAAATTAAAAAATGGAAGAGTGAAAACCCTTCCATTTTTTATTCGCCTAATTTTTCAATGACAGGCTTAAATTCGGCCAATACTTGTTCATAAACCTGCTTTTTAAAGGGAATAATTAAATGAGGGGCTTTTTCGGGTTCTGCCCAACGAAAGCGAATAAATTCCGGTTTCTTTTGGACTTTTAAGTTAACCGATTTATTTGTCCCGTTAAACAGAAACAAAAACCATTTTTGACGTTCACCATCAATTTTACGCTTTGTTTTTTTAGGGATATCATATGTGTACCAATTTTGACTTTCATAGATCAATTTACAAACATCGGGGGTCAATCCCGTTTCTTCAAACATTTCACGCCATGCAGCTTGTTCCGGAGTTTCGCCTTCATCAATACCGCCTTGGGGCATTTGCCAGTGATATTTGGATGCATGTGTCCATGCACGATAAGCCAAAAATATTTTCTTTTTGGCATTAACAATCATTATACCGACTGCGTCACGATAATTAGACACCTTGTTTTTCCTTTTGTTGATTGGCTATCCAAATTGCTTGCACTAAATCCAGAGCCCTTTCCAATTGGTAATCTTTGGGTTTTTCATCCTTTTTATTTTCTTCTTCATTCAAAATCTTTTCAGGGGTTTTCTTTCCATCTTCTGAGGCCAAAGCATTATCCAAGTTTTCTTCGCTCCAACCGATTAACCGGGGATATTCTTCCAATTTTCCGCGGGGTATTTCTACATCCGGTGTAATTCCTTTGGCTTGAATAGAATGACCGGAAGGCGTATAATATCTGGCAGTTGTGATTTTGATTGCCCCAAAATCAGGAATTTGGCGCAACGTTTGAACTGATCCTTTTCCAAAAGATTTAATTCCCGCAATCACCGCACGTTTATGATCTTGCAATGCACCGGCCACAATTTCAGAAGCACTGGCCGAGCCTTCGTTAATTAAAATGACCAAAGGAGCCCCGTCCGTTGAATCCGGCGTTTTGGCAGAAAAACGAACAGTATCTTCAGGTTTTCTGGAACGAGTTGAAACAATTTCCCCTTGAGAAAGGAATAAATCCGTCACGGCCACGGCTTCATCCAATAAGCCCCCCGGATTGTTACGCAAATCCAAAACGAATCCTCTTAATTTATCTTTTCCGATTTGCTTTGTTAATTTTTCAATCGCTTCTTTTAATTTCTTTCCCGTGTTTTCACTGAAAGTCGTTACACGTAAATAACCGATATCTCCTTTTGTTTCAAATTTTACAGGATTCACCTTGATAATTTCTCGTGTAATTGTTACGTTAAAGGGCTTTTTCCCTTGACGGAAAATACCGAGTTTTACCTTTGTTCCCGGTTTTCCGCGCATTTTTTTCACTGCATCATTCAAACTGGTTCCCATGACGGAAACATCATCAATATGGGTAATATAATCCCCCGTTTGTAATCCAGCTTTTGCCCCCGGTGTATCATCAATGGGAGCTGAAATACGTACCATATCTTTATCCCAACCGACTTCTAACCCGAGACCACCAAACTCTCCCTTTGTTTGTGTTTCCATGTCTGCCATTTCTTCCGCATCCAAAAATCCCGAATGAGGGTCAATGGAAGTAAGAACACCGTTAATGGATTTTTCCACCATTTTGCGATAAGATACTTCTTCAACAGATTCATCACGAATCGTTTGAAATGTAGCACCCAACAAATCCATTAAAAGATAAACATCTTCTTGTTTTTCTTCTTTTTTTTCATCCGCTGCCCAAACAGGGTTTACCAAGAACGTTCCTATCAATAAAGTAAATATAAAACGACGCATGTTTATCCTTTCTATTTAAACCAAGGTTCCGGATTTTCAGGCACACCTTTATGCCTGAGTTCCAAATACAAATCTGTGTAAGAATCGTTCATAGAACCGATGGGTTCACCCGCCAACAGTTCTTGTCCGACAGAAGCATTAATTGTTCCCATGCCCGCCATAACCGTTAAATATTCATCCCCATGATCCACAATCAGTAAACGTCCATAGTTTTGGAATGGTCCGGCAAATAAAACCATTCCGTCAAAAGGAACCGTAATTTGCGCATTCGGACGTGTCTTGATAACCATTCCTTTGGCGTGAGCCCCTGACACACTGGTATCACCAAAATGTTGGATAATTTGTCCTCTGGCCGGCAACGGCAACATCCCTTTTGCTTTAGCAAATTCGCCCGCCGCAATTATCCGTTGTGTCGGAACCGATTGAACTTTTCTTTGTTCTTCTTTCCTTTGACGTGCCAGCGCCCGTTCATTTTCCAGTTGGGTCAAAAGATCTTTTAAGTCTTGCGCTTTGGCTGCTAACTTATCGGCTTTCTTTTTGGCTTCATTGTAATAAGAAGTATATTGCGCCTGCATTATTTTCTTTTGACCTGCCAATTTATTCATTTTTTCACGTTGATTCAATAATTCCGAATGAGTTTGTTGAATTTGTTCTTTTTTATCTGTCAATTCCAAACGAACTTCAGACAGTTTCATTAAATCTTCTTTTGTTTCGGATTGTATTTGTCCGATAATAGGCAAACTGTAACGCATTAAATCACGACTGCGCAACATTTCAACAGGTGTTTTTGCCTGAAATATCAACAATTCTGTCGGGCGTAAAGCAAGTGTTTGCAACCCTTTCATCACCCGAAAAAGTTGTTTATTGGATAATTTTAATCTTTCTTGTAATTCAGATTCTTGGGCAGTCAATTCCTTTGTTTTTTGTTCCAACAAAGAAAGTTTACTTTCCTGAGTTTGAATTTGATGCGCTGACGTTACCAATTGACGTTGAACTTCCCGAACTTCGCGTTCCAATTGAGTGGCTTTCAGTTTCGATTCACGTTCGGTTTGACGTTCTTTTTCCAATTGAGATTCCACTTGTTTCAAATCTTGTGCCGTCGGGTCGGCAGCCAAAGCTCCCCCCACACAAAACATACAGACAGAAACAAGTAAAATCTTTTTCAAATTACCCCCGAATCAATAATGATTTTCCATCCATTTCGGCCGGTTGAGGAAGCCCCATTAAATCCAGTAATGTGGGAGCCACATCAGCCAAACGACCTTCCTTTAATCCCTTCACACCTGCGGCGTTAAATAAAACTGCCTGCACCGGCGTGTTTGTATGTGCTGTTTTGGGACGTCCTTGATCATCCAACATATCTTCAGCATTTCCATGATCCGCCGTAAAGAAAGCACATCCGCCTGTTTTTTTCAAGGCATCCGTAATACGTCCCACGCAAGCATCCACAGTTTCCACCGCTTTTATGGCTGCCGGCAAAACGCCCGTATGTCCCACCATATCACCGTTAGCAAAGTTTGCAACGATAACATCAAACCTACCACTTTCAATGGCTTCAACCATTTTATCTGTCACTTCCACAGCACTCATTTCCGGTTTCAAATCATATGTTGCCACTTTGGGTGAAGGCACCAAAATACGTTCTTCACCGTCAAAAACAGCTTCGCGTCCACCGTTAAAAAAGAACGTCACGTGCGCATATTTTTCTGTTTCGGCAATACGCAATTGTTTAAGTCCTGCAGCAGCAATTTCTTCTCCAAAAATATGTTTCAAATCTTCCGGCGGAAACAAAGTATGCATCCAAGCCGTATGTTCAGAAGAATACTCTGTCATTGCCACTGCGTCCACAAAGGCAACTACCCGAGAACGAGGTGCCAAATTGAAATCCGGTTGCAATAACATCCGTGTGATTTCACGAGCACGATCAGAACGGAAGTTTGCCATCATAACCGCGTCCCCGTCACGCATTCCTTGATAATCACCAATCACGCAGGGAATAACAAATTCATCCCCCACTTCTTCATTATAGGAAGCCGTAATTGCTTCTTCTGCCGTATTAAATTTTGGTGCATCGGCATTTACAATTGCTTCATACGCCTTTGTAACACGTTCCCAACGATTATCACGATCCATACCATAATAACGTCCACCAAGCGTTGCGATCTTTACCAAAGGCATCTCATGAATTTCTTTTTCTAATTCAGCAACAAAACCTTTGCCGGACATGGGCGGCGTATCACGTCCATCCAAGAATCCGTGAATATCCACCCGAATACCATTGGCATTCAAAATGCGTGCCAAAGCCACAATATGACGTTGTTGTGCATGAACGCCACCGGGCCCCAACAATCCCATTAAATGACAAGTACCGTTTGATTTTTTTAACTCATCAATCAAATGCAACAAAACAGGATTTTTATCCAATGTTTTTTCTTTAATCGCTTTATCAATACGGGGAAGATCTTGTAAAACAACACGCCCTGCCCCCAAGTTTGTATGCCCCACCTCGGAATTTCCCATCTGACCGTCAGGTAATCCCACATCTGCACCAGAAGTGGCCAACATTGTATGCGGCCAATTGGCCACCAAATTATGCCAAACAGGCGTATTTCCCATTTCAATAGCGTTATTTTCTTTTTCTTTTCGGTATCCCCAACCGTCCAAAATACAAAGTAAAACTGGTTTTTGCATTATTTATTTCCTTTCTTATTCAACAATATTTTTTATTATAGCGTTTCTTTTCAAAAAAGTGTAGCTTTTTTTAAAAAAAATGTGTATATAGGGAATTAGGCATATGTTTTTATAAAGGAGGATACATGTCTTTATTCGGTAAAAAAGAAGAACAAGTTGTTTCAGAATCCGATGTGAAAAGAGGATTAAAGAAAAAAGAATTCGTTTTTTATTATCAACCAGAATTCGATTTGAAAACAAATAAAATTATCGGGGTTGAAGCTTTGATGCGTTGGAATGCACCTGACAGGATTATTCCTCCTGATGAATTTATTCCCGTGTTAGAAAAATCAGGTTTAATAAAAGATGTTACGGACTTTTTGTGTCGGGAAACATTAACTGATTTGAAAACTATTCAACAAAAAAATTGTCCTGATGCAGTGATGGCTGTGAACGTATCTGCGGCTCAATTGCAAGAAAAATCTTTCAATGTGATTGTTCATAAAGTATTAGAAGAAACACAAACCGAGGCAAAATTCTTGGAATGTGAAATTACAGAAAGTCAACAAATGGTTTTACCAGAAATGAGTGAAACTGTTTTTCAACAATTGGCTGACGCAGGCGTGGCTGTTTCAATTGATGATTTTGGAACGGGGTATTCCACTTTCAAATATTTGCGTTATTTGAAAAATATCAAGAAATTAAAAGTTGATTGTGACTTTGTTCGTTCCTTGGGTGAAGATGCTAGAAGCAAAACTATTTTATCTGCTATTATTAAAATGGCTCATGATTTACAAATTCCAGTATTAGCAGAAGGAATTGAAACAACGGAACAAAAAGAATGGTTAGAAAAGAACGGATGCGATTACGGACAAGGTTTTTGGTTTTCAAGACCCTTGCCATTGGATCAATTAATCGCTTTCATTGAAAAAAAATAAAAAAATAAAAAAAAGTATTGCAAAAAGATTTTTTTTGTTTTATCATCAAAAGTGTTGAGTAATAAAGGAGTATTACCATGGTACAACAAATTAATGAACAAATGATTCGTGAGGCTGCTTATTTCCTGTGGGAAAAAGCGGGGCGTCCAGATGGTTCTGCAGAATTTTTCTGGATGAAAGCATGCGAACAATTTTTTAAACCGGCGAAGGTGGCCATTAAAAAGCCAGCCAAAAAAGCTGAAAAAAAAGTTGCTCCTGCAAAAAAAGAAGCACCCAAGAAAGTGCTCCCGGCAAAACCTGCAGCGAAGCCAGTCGTTGCAAAAGCTGTGAAAACAACGCGTAAAGTAACAGCTAAGCCCGTCACAAAACAGGCAAAGAAAGTTTCTGCCCCTGTTTTTTACGGTTCACGCAGATAAATAGAAAACATCCCTTTTTTCAAGGGATGTTTTTTTTACGCAAAAAAACTGAGTGCTTTAACACTCAGTTTTTTGTTGATCTATTCGGCTTCTGTCGGGGCATCATTATCCCCCACAATCATTTCACGTGAAATATCTTTTGCATGATCCCGAATCGCTTTTTCCAATTCTTCGGCTACCTTCGGATTATCTTTCAGGTATTGGCGAGCTGATTCGCGTCCTTGACCGATTCGGGTATCTTTATAAGAAAACCATGAGCCTGCCTTTTCAATTAAACCGGCCTTTACCCCCAAATCCAATAATTCACCCATTTTGGAAACACCTTCGCCGTATAAAATAT
>JAFYBU010000074.1 GCA_017540065.1 Alphaproteobacteria bacterium | reverse complement strand
TATACCCCAAATGATATGTTTGGACAGGGCCATTAATTTGGACACGTTGACAAAGAGCCGACAACCCCTTGTTATGACCCAATTTTATTTCTTGTAATCCTGCTTTAACCAACAAACGATTCACACCTCGTAAGCGCACCACGTCACAAACAGTTCCGAAAGCAACCAAATCCAGGTATTGTTTCAAATCCGGTTCCGGACGATCTTGATAAAAACCTTGTTTACGAAGTTCGGCATTCAACGCAATCACAAACAAGAAAGTGACACCCACTGCAGCCAAATGATGACAGGGATGATCCACCGGTTCATCCAAACGTTTAGCATTCACAACAGCATATGCGTTAGGAAGTTTTGCTTCCGCATTATGGTGGTCCAAAATAATAACATCTAAACCGATTTGTGTGCCGGCATCAATTGCTTCATAAGCTGTTGTCCCGCAATCCAAGGTCAAAACAACAGTACACCCTTTTTCTTTATATTCCGCCATTTTTTTGGCGTTGGGTCCATAACCGTCTTCGCGATCCGGAATAAAAGTAAATACCTGCGTTCCCAACTTTTGAAGAAACATTTTTAATGTGGCGGTAGAGGTTGCTCCATCCACATCATAATCCCCCATGATGCCGATCGGTTCTCCCAACATCACAGCCAAGGCAACCCGTTTAGCTGCCTTTTCCATATCCTTTAAGGTGGTGGGATTAGGCAGGTTATGACGTAAAGTCGGAAACAAAAATGTGTCTATCGTTTCGGGTGTGATTTCCCGTTCCACCATTAATTGCGCCAATAAATTTGAAATTCCCGCCTTTTGTTCCAATGTACGCACTGCGAAATCATCAGGCGTTGCCACTTCCCAAACAAACCCGGCTAATGATTTTTTCCCATCAGCAAAGACCCGCATCATAAATTCCTTTCTGTAATAGGTTACATCTTTTTTTATTAAAATACAAGTTTTTTATTAAAGGTATAATTTTCCATTGTTAAGAACCATTTCAACAGAAGAAGAGACTTGACTTTTTCCTTTGTTTGGGTGTATAATGTATCAAATAAAAGAAAAGGAGTTTTTATGTACAAAGATTCACCATTTTTAGACGACAGATATGATGCCGTCACCATTGAAAACCGTGGCAAAAAATTTTGGGAAGAAAAAAAAGTTTACCAATATGACGCAACCAGATCACGTCAAGATACTTTTATGATTGACACCCCTCCTCCAACGGTATCCGGATCTTTACATATCGGACATATTTTCAGTTATACACAAACAGACGTTATTGCCCGTTTCCAAAGAATGACAGGTAAGACCGTTTTTTATCCGATTGGTTGGGATGACAATGGTTTGCCAACGGAACGGCGCGTTCAAAATTATTTTAATATCGCCTGTAATCCGAATCTTCCTTATGATCCGAATTTCAAACCGGAACATATTGAAAATGATAAGTCTCCACGCAAAGAAGTTTCACGTAAAAACTTTATTGAAGCATGCGAAATTTTAACCAATTCTGATGAAAAAATTTTTGAAGATGTTTTCAAAAACGCCGGCCATTCTTACGATTGGAATTTGAAATACACAACTATCGGAAATGATACGATTAAACTTTCTCAAGAATCCTTTATTGATTTGTATGAAAAGGGTTACATTCAATCCGTGGAAGCTCCCACTATGTGGGATACAACTTTTCAAACCGCAGTAGCTCAAGCTGAAGTGGAAGACAGAGAAGTGGAAGGTTTTTTCCATGATTTGAAATTCAAAGTGGAAGGGTCAGATGATACCTTTATCATTTCCACAACACGTCCGGAATTATTGCCCGCCTGTATCGGTATTGTGGCTCACCCTGATGACGAACGTTATAAACATTTATTCGGCAAAAAAGCAATTGTTCCTTTGTTTGATATTGCCGTAGATATTGTTCCTTCCGAACATGCGGAAATTGATAAAGGAACCGGTATTATGATGGTTTGTACCTTTGGGGATTCTGCCGACGTGGCCTGGTGGAAAAAGACCGGTTCTCCATTGAAACAAATTATTGATATGGATGGCCGAATGATGAAGGTTCAATACGGGACTTATCCGTTTGACAGTTTGAATCCTGAAAAAGCCAATCAAAATTACAGTCAATTAGTCGGTCTTACCACAAAGCAAGCTAAAGCAAAAATCGTTGAATTATTGAGAGCAGACGGGACTTTACAAGGTGAACCTCGCCGCATTGTGCATCCTGTCAAATTCTATGAAAAGGGAAATCTGCCCTTGGAATTTGTATCTTCCCGTCAATGGTTCATTCACTTGTTGCCTGAAAAAGAAGCAATGGTAAAAGCAGGACGCGAAATCGGGTGGAAGCCTGCTCACATGCAACACCGTTTTGAAGAATGGGCTTTAGGATTAAACCAAGATTGGTGTATTTCTCGCCAACGTTTCTTTGGGGTTCCTTTCCCTGTTTGGTATCCGGTAAATGCAGACGGTAAAACAGATTATGATCATCCGATTTTGGCTGATCGCAAACAATTACCTGTGGATCCGGCCGTGGATGTTCCCAACGGATATAAGGAAGAACAACGAGGATGTGCCGGTGGTTTCGTTGCTGACAAAGACGTCATGGATACATGGGCTACTTCAGCTTTAACGCCACAAATTGCCTTAGATAAAGCAAAAAATCCGAATTTGTCTTTGCCCTTTGATGTTCGCCCGCAAGCTCATGATATTATCAGAACGTGGGCTTTTTATACAGTGGCAAAAGCACTTTTACACAGTAAGACCATCCCTTGGAAAGAGGCCTTGATCAGCGGGTTCATTTTGGATCCGGATCGTAAAAAGATGTCTAAATCCAAAGGGAATGTGATTACACCACAACATTTGATTGATTCTTACGGGGCCGATTCTGTTCGTTATTGGGCAGCCAGAGCTCGTTTGGGCGTTGATACAGCCTTTGAAGAACAAATTATGTCACAGGGTAAAAAGCTGGTAAATAAAATTTTCAATGCTTGTAAATTCGTGTTCAATATTGTGGCTAATTCTTCGTTAAAAGAAGAAGCAAATTATGCCCAATATATTCAAAACCCCATGGATAAGTCTTGGTTAAGAAAATTATCCGACAGTTTGGAATATGCCACAAAATCTTTCAATCAGTATGATTATGCGGCAGCTTTGGATGCAATTGAATCCAGATTCTGGGATTTTTGTGATAATTATTTGGAAATTGTCAAATCACGCGCCTATTCCGAAGATAATACTTCCGCCGTGGCCAGCTTGATGAAAACAATCGATACATTCATTTTGGCCTTTGCGCCTTTTGTTCCATTTATCGCCGAAGAAGTATATCAAACGAGAACATGGAAAAAAGGAGATGAATCCGTTCATAATCAAAATTGGCCCAAAGTAGAAGATTTCGAAGCTTTACAAGCCGGGGACAGCAGTCTGTATGATACTGTTTCCATGATTGCTTCCG
Source organism: Alphaproteobacteria bacterium (assembly GCA_017540065.1). Lineage (GTDB taxonomy): Bacteria > Pseudomonadota > Alphaproteobacteria > CAAHEQ01 > UBA3637 > UBA3637. The sequence continues at coordinate 4,480 of JAFYBU010000074.1, read as the reverse complement.
AAATCAGAAAAGCTAAAACAGCTGCCAATAAAACACAACGGACACCCGTTGTCAAAGTGGAAATTGAGGCAAGTGAAAAATTACGCTCTGTTTTGGAAATGGGCAAAGGCGATATTGAAAATGTGGGACGTCTGACACCGGACGCTTTAACCTTCAAAGAAGGTAAAGAACTGAAAGTCTTGGATGTCCAATTAGATATGGATTTTGTCCCTGAACCCAAGAAAAAATAGCTTTTATGTCCTTACAGTATATGAATGATGCCGATATCAAAAAGGCCTTTGATCAATTCAAGGATGATGTTCGGTTGCACCCGGAAGTTTTATGGGGCGGTTGCACCGAACGTACCAAGATTATTTGTGATGCATTGAATAAAGACAAACCGCAAGCCGGTTTTATGTGTTTACCAAAAGAAGGGTGGACAGATGAAAAATTATCTTGTCGAGCAATATTGCAAAACGGAAAAGAGGACGAATTTTTTTGGATTCGTCATTTTGTTCCCGTTGTTCAAAACAAAAAGGGAGAAATCATTGTATTAGATATTTGTTTGATGGATGGCCCTGAAAGATTGAAGGATTGGATAAAATATATCTCATTTGAAGGAAAAACCTTGAAAATGGGAAATTATTCATTAAATCACCCCAATAACATTTATGCTTTGCAAGTACATTTAAGGGGACAGGATCCTTTTGACAAATTGCAAGGAACCGCTGCCAATTTTCCGGACAGAAACATCATCCCTCATCAGAAAAAATCTAACTGGTTGAAAGAACAAATGGCATTGAAATGTTTATCCTGTTCACGGGTAAGATAGTTTTCAAAGGAGTTTTTGCCTTGAAGTTAAACGTGTTTTTTTTGAAATTTCTCGAATGTATTTTTCCCCCTTACAGCCCGTTTTACTTGACTTGCCTTTTCCCAAAAATTATGCTAGGATGATTTCAGATTGAACAAAGGAGTTTTTATGTCAAAATATTTTGTAACAAAAAAGTTTTTCCCGTTGTTGACAGCTCACTTATTTTCTTCTGTCAGTGACAGTTTTATGCGTATGTTGTTTTTGTTTATGGCAACTTACCGTCTGACAAAAGAAGGAACGGGTTTTGTAATTTCAGGCATCATCTTATATGCTTTGGCTTTTTTTGCCGGTTCAACAATTGCAGGACAATTTGCCGATAAATTTTCGAAAAAGAAATTCCTTGTTTTATTTCAAGCGGCAACATTTGTTTCAATGTTGTTCGTTTTAGGAACCTCCTCTTTTGAAACGCCTTTCTTTTTGTGGATGGTTATGGCCGGATTAGGCTTTATCGGGGCCTGTCTGCGCGTTGCAAATGATTCTTTAACGCCTTCCTTGGTGCCGGAAAGATCTTTGTTAAAGGCAAATGCGTTGATGAAAATTACTTCATTGTTGGGGACAGGGGTAGCAGCCTTTATGATGATGCTGATTTTGAAAGAATATACAAACACGACCGTCGTTTGTCTTTTCGTAACGATTTTTGCTTTGTTCGGTTTGTTAACGACGTTGTTATTACCTGCGCAAGCGGCCGTTGATCCCGATACAAAAATCACCAAAAATCCTGTTCATGTTTTTGATGATATTTCAGAAAATTTAAAATTCAAATTTGATGAATGGGCTTATTTAATCGGCATCGCATGGTTTTGGGTCTTGATGAGTTTGACCGGGATGATGTCTGCCGAATACGGACAAGAAGTTTTGCAGGCTCGTTGGTCCACCATGGTCTTTTTATCAGCTGTTCTGTATCCTATCGGTTATATCTTGGGGTCAATTATATGTGTTCGCGGCGCACGAAAAACATTGGGGTCTCAAGCCATGTGGGTAGGCATTTTAATGTCAGTTGTTTTGTTTGATTTTGCCTTTGCCAGTCGTTCCGTTGACAAGTTGACTGATGGAAAAGCTTTGACCATTTTCCAATTGTTAACAACAAATGTCCAGTATTGGCGCATCATGATTGACGTGTTAGTGTTGGGGATTTTATCAGCACTCTATTTATTACCATTTTTCACTCTGTTACAAATGAAGACACCCACAAATCGTATGGGACGTGTTTTTGCTTTCAGTGGATTATTGAATTCCGTGATGATGGCTTGTGCCTTTTTGGTTGTCATAGCATTACGCTTTGTATTCTTTGATTTGATAGATGTCGTTATGGTGTTTGCTTTAGCTAACATCATTATGTCCCTTTATTTTGTGCGTTTATTACCGTTAGAACAAAGACGTAAATGCTTTAGGAAAGTGTTTACATGGCTTTTCAAAGCAAAAATTCAAGGACTGGAAAACTTACCCAAAGAAGGAGAAAGATGTTTAATCGTAACAAATCATACAAACTTTATGGATGTGTTGTTGATTTCAACATTTGTTCCGCGTCCGATTGTTTTTTCAATCAGTAATCGTTTATTAAATAAAACTTTGATGAAGTTCATGACAAATTTGGTGGATTTACGCCCGCTGGATCCTGTCAGTCCTTTTGCCGTTAAAACGATGGTGGAAGAATTACGTCAAGATAAAATGTGCATGATCTTTAATGCCGGTTTGGTTGAAGGAGGCCACACACGTTTGAAAATGTATGAAGGGGCTGCCATGATGGCATTAAAGGGAAATGCACCGATTGTGCCTATTCGTATTGACGGGGCATGTCATACTTTCTTTTCCAGAATCGCAGGCAAGAAAACATGGTTTAAGGCTTTCCCGAAAATTACTTTGACCGTATTACCGCCGGTTAAGTTCAGTTATCCGGATTCTATGCCCAATCGTGAACAAAGAATGCGTTCTTCGGGAAAATTATACGATATCATTTCCAATATGTTATTCGATAGTTTTGAATGTGATCGGACTGTATTTGAAGCAGTTTCTGATGCCATGAAAATGCGCGGACACTTCTTTAAGGTTATGGAAGATACCGCCCGTAAGCCTATGAGTTACGCGGCGTTATTTTTGAAATCCGTTATTTTGGGACGTTTGATTCAAAGAGCCATTCCTGATGATGAAAAAGTGGGGGTTATGATTCCGACTTCTTCCGCCTGTGCTTTGACCTTTATGGGATTGCAAGCACATGGAAAAATTCCCGCTATGATCAACTTTACCGCCGGACCGAAAGCTGTCGTGGCCGGATGTAAAACTATCGGGTTAAAAACGATTGTGACGGCTCATAAAGTTGTTCAATTAGCAAAATTAGAATCCTTAATCAGCGAAATTGAAAAAGCGGATGTGAAGGTTTTGTATTTGGAAGATTTGAAACCAACTTTAACCACATGGGATAAAATTGTCGGTATGTATGGCGCTTTGTTTCCCAGCAGTTTTTATCACAAAATACATAAAAAACATCCCGTTAAATCATCTGATACGGCCGTCATTTTATTTACGTCCGGTTCAGAAGGCATGCCCAAAGCCGTATTGTTATCACATTACAACTTATTATCCAACGATTATCAAGTGGTAGCACGGTTTGATTTATACCCAACAGATGTTTTCTTGAACTGCTTACCGCTATTCCATTCTTTCGGGTTGGGTGCCGGAACAATTATGCCTTTAATTTTGGGTGTAAAAACGTTTTTGTATCCGACACCGTTGCATTATCGGATTATTCCGGAAATTGCAGCCAGTATTCGTGCAACCATTTTCTTTTCAACAGATACATTCTTATCTGCATATGCCAGATGTGCTAATCCGTATGATTTCAACAGTTTGCGGATTGTAGCTGGCGGAGCCGAAAAAATCAAAGAAGAAACACGTACAATTTGGCAAGATAAATTTGGCGTTCGTTTGTTTGAGGGATATGGGGCAACTGAATGTTCTCCGTTTATTTCCGTAAACACCTTCTTACATCAGAAAAAAGATTCTGTCGGGCGCTTGTTTACAGGAATCCAATATAAACTAAAACCTGTGGACGGCATTAAAGAAGGTGGCGAATTGTGGGTCAAAGGCCCAAATATCATGCAAGGGTATATGCGGTACGAAAATCCTTTAGTATTGGATCCGCCAAAAGACGGTTGGTATAACACCGGTGATATTGTTTCCGTGGATGAAGATGGCTTTATCAGTATTAAAGGACGTTCCAAACGGTTTGCTAAAATCGGGGGTGAAATGGTGTCTTTGTTGGCCGTGGAACAAGTCATTGCTAAAAAATGGCCCGATTTTATCATTGGTGCGGTCAGCATTCCTGATGCCAAAAAAGGTGAACAAATTGTGTTAGTAACTACATGTAAAGACATTACAAAAGATGCCTTAATCGCTTTATTCAAACAAACAGGGATGACTGAATTAGGTTTACCGACAAAAGTAATCGTTACAGATACACCACCTTTGTTAGGAACAGGAAAATTCGATTATGTAAAGGCAAAAGAATTGGCCTTAGCCGAAAATTAAGAACAAATTAAAAAGAACTTGATTTTTTGATAAAAATCAGTTATACTGTTTTCGCTTTGTGTGGATAGGTGGCCGAGTGGTTGAAGGCGCACGCCTGGAAAGTGT
>JAFYBU010000073.1 GCA_017540065.1 Alphaproteobacteria bacterium | reverse complement strand
AGGCGTTCTTCCATTTTTATAGAAAGATTTTTAGCTTTTTGTCCATGTAAATGTAACCATTCTTGATAAGCATTCACAAAGACCAAAGAAAGAGGGTCTTTTGGCTTTTTAGGCATACTTTTATAACATTCTGCAAGTGATGAAGCGTGCCAAAATTTTTCCTCAAAAGCCTTCATTTTTTCACGTGTTCGGCGCAATAACATTACTTTATCAATAATAATTGCCCAACACCAAACACTGGCGAATAATAACGCCAACATCAAAAGTTTCATAAACAAATCAGAATCTTGAAACATTCCCATCATGGAAATTGTTTTGTGTACAGCTTCATTTTGCATTTTCTTCTCCTTTTTCTAAATATTTTTCATAAATAGCTTTCACATCATCCGGCATACGTTTGGGACGCAAGGTTTTATCGTCAATACAGGCAGCCTGTAAACGAATTGTAGCAATTTGCTTATCCTCTATCCAAAATTCTTGGACAACCATACAGCTGGCCGGACGAATTTCCGTCACATAAGTTTTTATCTTCACTAAAGATTCTAATGGTGCTGGATAACGATAGTCAATTTCCGCCCTACGAATAACGAAACAATCCCCCCGCTCTTTTAGTTTGGCGACAGGTAAACCTTCTGAAATAAACATTTCCGTCCGCGCCCGTTCAGCGTAGACCAAATAATTGGCGTGATACGCAATCCCACTGGCATCCGTATCTTTATAATAAACTCTGAACTGATATTCATAAATCATTTTATTTCCTTTTCAATATGTTATTCAATGAAATTAAAGTATTACTTTATATCATCTAATAAATCAGGTTGAGCAATCACCTTAGGAGATTTCAGGCCTAAATGTTGATAGCCAGCAGGAGACAAAACCCTTCCCCTGGGTGTTCGCATCACCAACCCTAATTGCATTAAATAAGGCTCAATCACCTCTTCCAAGGTATCACGTTCTTCTGAAAGTGCCGCTGACAAAGTATCTGCACCAACAGGTCCTCCAGCATACTTATCCACAATACAACGCAAATAGCGTCTATCTATTGTATCTAACCCTGCCTTATCTACTTCAAGTCTTGTAAGGGCCATATCAGCAATATCAAAGTCAACAGCCTTATCACCGGCAAAATCACGCACTCGTCGAAGTAAACGCCCTGCAATACGGGGAGTTCCACGAGATCTTTTAGCAATTTCATGAGCTCCTTCTGGCGTCATTTTTAAATTGAGAAGTCGTGCCCCACGTTCCACAATTTTTTGTAAATCATCCACTTCATAAAATTGCAGATGCAAAGGTATTCCAAAACGGTCACGTAAAGGATTAGAAAGAAGCCCCGATCGAGTGGTTGCCCCAATTAAAGTAAAATGCGGCAAATCAATCCGAACTGAACGGGCAGCCGGCCCTTCCCCAATCACAACATCTAATTGAAAATCTTCCATTGCAGAATAAAGCACTTCTTCTACTGCCGGATTTAAGCGATGAATTTCATCGATAAAAAGGACATCACGTGGTTCCAAATTCGTTAAAATCGCTGCCAAATCACCAGCTTTAGAAATCATAGGACCAGAAGTCGGACGAAAATTAACACCCAATTCCTTGGCCACAATCTGCGCCAAAGTTGTTTTTCCCAATCCCGGCGGCCCAAACAAAAGAACATGATCCATTGCCTCTTTTCTGTTCCGAGCTGCATTTACAAATACACGCAAATTTTGGCACAGAGCCCTTTGGCCAACAAAATCATCCAAATTCTGCGGACGAAGCCCTTGGTAGAGTTCTTCATCTCCTTCTTGTTTTTGTGGTGCTATTACACGATTTTCAACCATTTTTATATACTTCCTTTCCCAATTTCACGCAGGGCCAAGCGAATCAATTCTGGGGTTGTTATATCCGGATTTTGTCGTAAAATATTTCCCACCACCATTCCTGCTTCAATCCGAGCATATCCTAAATTTGACAAGGCTGAAATAGCTTCATCCATAGCTGTATTGTGTACGGGGATTCCTGTTCCACCGGAAACAACCATTTCTTCATTGGCACCCAACGAACCCATTTTTCCTTTTAATTCAGTCACCAAACGAACGCCTAATTTTGGGCCAACACCATTTGCACGACTAAAGGCCTTATTATCCCCCGTCATCACAGCCATTTGAATTTCATTTGGGGTTAAAGCTGATAAAATCGCCAAAGCAACCTTTGCTCCTACACTTTGCACCGTCCCCAATAAATTGAACATTTGTTGTTCTGTTGCATCTGCAAAACCAATCAAATGAATATGGTCTTCCCGCACTTGAGTTTCAATCCAAAGACTGGCTGTTCCACCTTTTTCAGGCATTTTCCCCATCGTTTTAGTCGAACAAAAGACACGATATCCGACCCCCCCGACATCCAAAATTAAGTAATTTTCATAAAAAGAATCAATCTGACCTGTTAATTTCCCTATCATATTTTGCTCCTTTTTGAATACCTTACACAAAATTCATTCAAAATGCAAATAAAAAGGTTGATTTTTTTAAGAAAAAAGTGTATAAGCAAAACTGAATTAAAGAAGTTTAAGGATAACCCATGGATATTATTCAAGGAAGTACCAGAGTCCCTCCTCAAAATATTGAAGCAGAACAGGCTGTTTTGGGGGCAATTTTGGTAAACAATAGAGCTTTGGAAAAAGTATCCGAATTTTTACATCCCAATCATTTCGTTCATCCTGTTCATGGTAAAATTTATGATGCCTGTCGCACCCTTATCGAACAAGGTCGGCTTGCTGATGTTGTAATGTTAAAGGCCTTATTTTCCCACGACGATTCACTGAAAGATGTTGGGGGGGCAGAATATTTGGCAAAGTTGGCGGATGCCTCGGTACGCATCGTTAATGTAGCCGACTATGGTCATGAAATTTTGGATTGTTATCTACGGCGACAATTAATAAATTTGGGAAGTGAAATTGTTAATAATGCCTTCGACGTGAACTTGGAAAATGGGGCTATCCATCAAGTGGAAAGTGCGGAAAAAGAACTTTATGATTTGGCAAATCAAGGTGAATTATCCGGAGGACCTGTTATTTTATCAACTGCACTTAACCAAACCTTAACATCTACTCAAAATGCAATGAATAACCCGAATGGACTATCAGGTGTTCCAACCGGTTTGGCGGATATGGATAAACTTTTGGGTGGATTACACAATTCTGACTTGATTATTTTGGCCGGTCGTCCAGCTATGGGGAAATCAGCTTTAGCAACAACAATGGCTTTTAATGCCGCCCTACACTTTGAACAAGAAAACAAAAAAGAAGGGGCTGTCAAAAAATCAGTTGCCCTTTTTTCCTTGGAAATGTCAGCCGAACAAGTAGCAACCCGTATTTTATCTTCCAAAGCCAAAGTATCTAACCATTTAATGAGAACGGGAAAATTAAGTGAAGAACAATTTGATGATATGGTCGCTGGTGTGGACTTATTATCACACGTTCCATTATATGTGGATGAAACGCCCGGAATCACCGTTACAGCCATTAAAAATCGTGCGCGACGATTAAAACGAGATCCTAACAAAGGCCTGGGGTTGATTGTAATTGACTACCTGCAGCTTATTTCTTCCAGCAAACGTACAGAAAATCGTGTACAGGAATTGTCAGAAATGACTCGCGCCTTGAAAATTATGGCTAAAGAATTGGATGTGCCTGTTTTAGTTTTGTCACAACTTTCACGTCTGGTGGAACAACGTGACAATAAACGTCCTATGTTGTCCGATTTGCGTGAATCAGGTTCTATTGAACAAGATGCAGATATTGTGATGTTTGTTTATCGTGAAATCTATTATCTACAAAATGAACAACCTGAACGAAGAATCAATGAAACACCTGAAAAATTCCAGCTTCGTTTAGCCGAATTGGAACAAAAGAAAAAAGATTTAGCAAATCTGGCAGAAGTAATTATCGCAAAACAACGCCATGGCCCTACGGGAACAGTTAAATTGTACTTTAACGGTGAATACGGTCATTTTGGAAATTTGCAATCCGAGGAATAAATGGATACTTTGAAAACAAGACAAGCGCTTTATAAAATTGTACGTGATATATTGGGGGAAGTTATTGAAAAAGGATTAGAAGGCGAAGATTACTTTGTCATTCAATTTCAGACACCCAAAGCAACCATACCTGATTTTGTGCGGGCAAAATATCCATCAGAAATCACCATCATCTTACAACATCAATTCCAAGACTTGATTTTAACAGCTAACGCAATCGAAGTTGTTTTGACGTTTGGTGGTGTTGCCAGTAATGTAGTTATTCCATACGAAACTTTGATGGTATTTGCAAATCCGGCTTCGGGATTAGCACTCACTTTCCCCACACAAATAAAAGAAGAAAAAGAACAAAAACAAACCGCGGAAGTCATTGATTTATTTGCAAGGAAAAAGTAAATGAAAAAACATTCTGTTGAATTATCAGGACATCGCACCAGTATTGCTTTAGAAGAAGAATTTTGGCAAGAATTAAAAAAAATTGCCAAAAATAAAAACACTTCTGTACGTCAACTGCTTATACAAATTGATGATAATCATCAAGGAAATTTATCCAGTGCTATTCGTTTGTTTATTTTACACGAAGGACAAATAAATCAAAAGACCAATTCCCAATAAGATTCGATAGACAGCAAAGACAGTATAAGACGCCTTTTGAACCCAAACCATCAAGAAGTTAATTACAAAAAATCCGAAGACAGCGGTCAAACCGATTGCCCCAACTGATTCTCCCAAAGAAGGAAGATCTAATCCACCGGTCATTCCTTGCCAAAAAGCATACAATACTGCCAAGCAAATAGCCGGAATTGAAAGAAGCATTGAAAATCTGGCACTATCCGTTCTGGAAAGTCCCAACATACGTGCGCAAGTCATTGTTGTTCCGGAACGAGAAGAACCTGGAATCAGTGAAAAAACTTGAGCACAACCGATTAAAAAAGCTTGTTTTAAGCTCATATGTTTTAAACGCTGATGCGCAGGAAAATAATTGTCAGCTAGCCACAACAAAAAACCAAAAATAATTGCAGTATAAGCTACAACAACAGGGGCGCGAAAAACAACTTCTATCCAATGACCAAAGAAAAAACCAACAACCACAATTGGAATTGTTGCTACAACTAACTGTAATAACAATTGCCGCGTTTTAGCCTTTGGTAAAAGTCCTCTCAAAACTTCCTTTACATCTTCTCGGAAATAAATAAGAACAGCAATCAAAGTTCCAAGATGAAGTAAAATATCCATCCCCAACCCCTGTTCTGAAAATCCTAATTCCGATAACAACAACAAATGTCCTGATGAACTGATGGGCAAAAATTCAGTAATGCTTTGAACCAATGAGGCCAAAATAAGGGCTAACATTTCTCCTCCTTTTCTTTTCAAGATACCTTTTTATTTTTTACTTGTCAATAAAATAATAATTGCTTTTTTCAAAAAAAGAAATTATATTCTTTTGAAGGAGGTATTTTATGAGCCAAAATCAAGAAATTTTTCAAAAGTTAAAAGCGTATATTAATTCTCAAATTATCGGACAATCCGCACTGGTGGATCGTCTTTTAATTGCCCTGCTTTGCGATGGACATTTATTGGTGGAAGGGGCACCGGGCCTTGCAAAAACAAAAGTTGTCAAAACCCTTTCCAACGCTGTTGATGCTGTGGCACATCGAATTCAATTTACACCGGATTTGTTGCCGGCAGATATTACGGGAAGTGATGTTTTCCGTCCTGCAACGGGAACATTTTATTTTCAAAAAGGACCTATTTTTAACAACCTGATTTTGGCTGATGAAATCAATCGTGCACCTGCAAAAGTACAATCAGCTTTGTTGGAAGCCATGGGAGAACGTCAGGTAACTGTGGGAAATACAACTTATCAATTACCCCCCTTATTTACCGTGATGGCAACGCAAAATCCTATTGAAAATGAAGGGACATATCGTCTACCGGAAGCACAGTTAGATCGTTTTTTAATGTATGTTATAATTACACATCCGGACATTGAATCCGAACGAAAAATTCTGAAAATAATTCAAAAAGAAGAGAAAAAGGAACCTCTTCCGTCTTTCCCTAAAATTAAAGAAAAAGAAATTATGGCTGCCCGCCAGGAAGTGTTAAATATACCTATGGCACCGGAATTAGAAGAATACATTATCCAATTTGTAATGGCGACACGTCATCCGGAAGCTTATGATAAGGAATTAGCGAAATACTTACGCTACGGAGTCAGCCCTCGTGGCACAATTGCCTTAGATATTTGTGCCAGAGCAAATGCTTGGTTAAACAATCACGAATTCGTAACGGCATCAGACATCACTGATTTAATTCATGACGTTATGCGTCATCGTTTAGTGTTATCTTTTGAAGCAAAATCCGAACACATATCTGCTGATATGATTTTGGACAAACTGATTAAATTGGTTCCTTTACCATAAAAGGATAAAAATGTCTGTTAATCCCGTTCTATTAGAATTACCTGATTTAGTAAGTTTAAAAGAACAAGCCGAAAGTTTGGTTCTGCCGACTAACGACAAAGTATCATTAACGGGATTCGGGGACAAGAAATCTCCTTTTCGTTCAAGAGGATTAGATTTTCAAGAAGTTCGGGTATATCAACCGGGTGATGACATTCGTCAGATTGATTGGCGCGTCACGGCTAAATATGGTGAACCTTTTACTAAACTTTATACTGAAGAAAAAGAACAGCAAATCTATTTGGTCTGTGATTTACGTCCCAATATGCAATTTGCCAGTCACGGACACTTTAAAAGTGTTATGGCAGGACGTTTAACGGCGTTATCTGCTTTTATGGCCGCCAAGAAAAAGGATAAATTGGCTTATACCCTTTTAACTGATAAAATCATATCATCTATAGACGCGGCAAGCAGCGATTTAATTCCTACTTTGCTAAACCAACTGACAATAAAACCAACAGAGGATTCTGATATTTCTTTTTCCGATGCAATTTCCCATTTGGGACGCCATTTAAAAACAGGTGCCAGTTTGATTTTATTTTCTGATTTTTATGATATAACAGAAAAAGAACTAAAGTATTTGGGACAGCTGGGACAAAAAAATACCGTTACCTTTGTCCATATTTATGATGAAATGGAACGAAAATTACCCCTGGAAAGTTTACCCTACTCTGACGGAAAGAATACTTTTGTGATGGATGGCAAAGATGCTCAAAAAACCTTTCAAAAATCATGGGATGAACAAACAAACATTTTACGTCAAGCAATCCAAAGATACGGATTAGGCTATTTAACTCTTTCAACGAATGGCCAATACTTAAATCTATATACTCAATTTTGTTGGGGGGATAAATGAATTCAGATATTGATTTAACAGGATT
>JAFYBU010000072.1 GCA_017540065.1 Alphaproteobacteria bacterium | reverse complement strand
TTACAATCCTCCACGTCCCAAATACCCGTCCAAAGTGACAAACGCTATGGCGTTTATGCAATTGGAACCCCCTTTGACGTTAGAAACGGTTAAGAAAAAGTATAAAGCTCTAGCCAAAAAATACCACCCGGATATCAGTAAAAAAGAAGCAACCTTATTCCAAAAATTATCCGACTGCTATCAAACCTTGATCGAATTTTTGGGGAGCAAATAAATGATAAAAATTTCTGTTAAAGAGGTATTTGAAAAAGCCGGTTTTCCCCCATCCCGTGTCTGTTCAGAAAATCGCTCTCAGAAGAAGAAAAAGGCAGGGAAAAATTGAATCAGGCTGTCAACGATTATTTGAAAAAGGTGAATCAGGCCCACGAAGCATCAAAACATTCAACGCTGCGCTTCGGACAATCTTTACGCATCAAAACAAAGACTGTTGCAACGCATTCCCGTTTACATCATCCTTTACAAGCCCCGCAAATGGTAAAAGATTAAAATATTTTCCTTGACTTTTTTTTCATAATTTTCTATATTTTTTGCCATCTAATTTTAACAACAAAGGAGAAAATAATATGTCATTAGATACTTTTTTTAACCCGAAATCCGTAGCTGTCGTCGGGGTTTCGGCAGATGAATCTAAACTGGGCGCCGTTGTGTTCAAAAACTTGATTGACGCCGGATTTGAAGGCAATTTATACGGGGTCAATCCTAAATTAGCCGGTCAAGAATTAAAAGGTAAAAAATGCTTTGCCTCCACCCGCGATATTCCCGAACCTGTGGATTTGGTGGTATTGTTGGTTCCCGCCCGTTTTTGTGAAGCTGCCGTAGATGATGCTATTGCAAACGGCGCCAAGAACATCAGTATTATTACTGCCGGATTCGGTGAAGCAGGTCATAAGGATATGGAATTAGCCATTGCCAAAAAATGTTTGGATGCCGGCATCAATTTGTTGGGCCCCAACTGTTTGGGACACATTTCCACATTTGATAAATTGAACGCTTCTTTTGCTCCTTGTTTCCCATTAAAAGGAAATGTGGCTTTCGTATCTCAATCAGGTGCTTATTGCAGCGCTATTTTGGATTGGGCCGAAGAAAAAGGAATCGGCTTTTCTCACTTTATTTCCATCGGAAACAAAGCCGATTTGAACGAAGCCAGTTTGTTGGAAGCCATTCAACATGATCCTAACACTAAGGCCTTTGTGTTCTATTTGGAAGGACTTAAAAAAGGACAAGAATTTTTGCGCGTATTAAAGGAAGTTTCCAAAACAAAACCTTGCGTTATTATGGAACCCGGAAAATCATCCAAAGCACAAGCTGCCAGTTTGTCCCATACAGGATCATTGGCACCCAATTATCGTGTGTTGGAAATTGCTTTGCAACGCAGCGGCGCTATCCAGGTTTACACCACTCGTGAATTGTTCGGCGCTTTGGAATTATTACAAAACGTCAACCACACAGACTTTAGCGGTTCTGTCGGTATTTTGACAAATGCCGGCGGTGTGGGTGTGTTGGCTTCAGATTTGTGTGAAGAAGCCAAATTAGATTTGGCACGCCCAAGTGAAGCCACCATTGAAAAATTACGTGCCGTATTGACACCGGAAGCTTCTGTCGGTAACCCGATTGACGTGGTGGGTGATGCCAAAGCTGATCGGTATGAAAATGCTTTGCGTGTTTTGTGTGAATCCGGTGAATATAAAAACATTATCGTTTTGTTGACACCGCAAATGTCCACTGAACCCAAAGAAACAGCCGAAGCCATCATCAAATTGGCTCCTCAATTTAAGAACGTTAATATCTTCTGTTCTTTCATTGGCGGAAGCCGTGTGCGTGAAGGTGTTGAATTGTTAAAACAAGCCAAAATTTTGACCTATGATTATCCGACAGATTGTGTGCGTTTGTTGGGACTCATGAAAGCTCAAATGGCGTTCAAGGGACTTCCAGAAGTGACGGCAGAAGTGGGTGAAGTACCCGCCGAAATTAAAGCCGCCGTTGCAGATGCTGTGGCTCAAGGTTTGGCTTCTTTGCCTCAATCCACAATGAACATGATCATGGATCATTATGGCATCGACTATCCGAAATGCGGTAACTTTACGGATAAGGCTGAAGGGCTTTCTTTTGCCAAGAACATCTTCCCGGTTGTGTTAAAATTGTCCGCACCGGATGCTTTGCATAAGACAGAAATGAAGGGCATTTACTTGAACATTGATTCAGAAGAAAAATTCAATCAAGCCTTTGATGCTTTAACCGCAACAATCGCCAAATTTGAATTGAAAGGTGCCAGCGTTTTGATTCAAGAAATGATTACCAAAGCCACAGAAACTATTATCGGTGTAAATTCCGATAAGAACTTCGGGCGCGTAATGGTGTTTGGAACCGGTGGTATCTATACCGAAGTCATGCGCGACACAACTATGCGTATTTTGCCTGCCAATGACTTTGACGCCATGATCAAAGAAACAAAAGTCGGCGTTATCTTGAACGGCGTACGCGGTGAAGAACCCAAAGCCGTCGGACCTTTGGCAGACACATTGGCCAAAGTCCAAAAATTGGTTTTGGAAATTCCCGAAATCAAATCCATTGACGGCAACCCTGTATTGGTCACCAAAGACCGTGCTGTCGTTGTGGATTTCAAGATGTTGTTGAAATAAATGGTATCGCACAAATCATCCCCGTCGCAAAGGCGGGGATTTTTTTATTCAACTTAAAATACTTTTTAACTTTTCCTTGTTTTTATCAAGCATTTTTATAAAATGGCCGACATCTTGTGCATCAGAAGTTTTTGTTCGACGTTGATTCAAAACTTTTTCCTCCACTTTATCCAATAATTGTTTTTTGACGTTTTCTTTTCCTTGCAATAAAAGAATACTTTTACGTACATAAAAATCTTGTTTTTTCACCTCAATTGAATTTTTTTCTTTTTGAAGAAATTCCTGATGAATTTGTTTTATTTTACTTTTTGTTTCCTTGTCATCTGCTTTTTGATTTAACTTTTTCAAGGCCGCCTTGCGTTCCTGCATTGCTTCTTGATAAACCGCTTTGCTTTCTTGGATTTGTTTTTCGATTTTTTGACGACCCGCGTCAAAAAACTTCTTTATGGCACGTTGCACAGGTGGGATAAACATGAACCCCAACACAACAAAAAACGCTAAACTTAACCAAAATTCCGTATTAACGAAAGGATTCATGCTTTTCCTTTCGCTGCTAAGGTTACAAAATCAGCAGAATTATCCAAAACATCCATTTCTTCTTTTTCCATTTTTTGAACACTTTTCTTCAAAGAAGAGGCCAAATTTTTATCCGTTTTTTGCAGTTCCTTTTCCAGATGTTGCACGGCAGTTTGATAGGTTTGTTGCAATCGTTGAGCAGAACGTTTTTCCCGTTGTTGCTGTTTTTGTTCGATTTGTGTTTGAATTTTTTGTATTTCCTGTGTCAATCCTTCGGCTTTTTCCACGGGTTCCTGTGTTACCTTGTTTCGTTGTTCAAAGATTTTATCAAACATGGGAAAAACGATGAAACGAATCCCCAAATAAAGTACCCCGAAGCTGAAAAGCATCCAAAAAATTTGACTGAACAAAAAAGTCGTGTCAAATTGGGGCATCTGTCACCTATAAATAAAGCAAAACAATAGCCAACCCCAATGCGTAAAGTGCAATGGCTTCCGTGATGGCGGCGCCACCCCAAGCGAATAAGCTGACATCATTTTTGACTTCCGGATTCCGACTGACAGCGGAAATAATCGTTACCCAAATTTGAGAAACCCCTTTGGCGACCCCCAACATAACCAAGGCAATCAAACCAACAGACAGGTACCTCATCCCATCAGCTAAATACTTCATTGATTCTGCGTCCATTTTCTCCCCCTTTTCTAATGACTGGCGCGTACTGCTTCCCCTAAATAAATACTGGTTAAGATAGTATAAATGTAAGCTTGCAAAAAAGCAATCCCTAATTCAAACATCATCATCAGTAAAACAAAAACAAGCGGAAAAGCCCCCGCCAAACCGGATGTTGTCGTAAAATAAGCCATGATATCCAACAAAATATGCCCCACTATCATGTTCATCACCAATCGCACCGTCAAACTGAACGGCTTTGCAATAAATGAAATGGTTTCAATCGGAATAACGATAGGAGCCAGCAATCGTGGAATACCGGGCGGCATAAAATTTTGGAACCAGGAAAAACCACGATGATAAATTCCTACTAAAGAAGAAATAATTAATCCCAATAATGCAAATGCACCAACTGGAATTAACTGCCCGGTGAACGAAAAGCCCATGGGAACCAAACCCAACACATTTCCCATAAAAATAAAAACAAAAACGCTGAATAAAAATGGTAAATATTTTCGGTAATCTTTGCCCAAAGCTTCTTCCCCGATCCGTTTTATAAAACGATATAAACTTTCTGCCAAAAGTTGTGGCGCACCGGGAATCAATTGACACCGGAATAAACACAAAACCAATACAATCAACCCGATCAGCGCAGATAAAATCATAAACAATGCCGAATTTGTCAGCGATAAATCAATCTGTCCCATCTGTAAGGGGATGATTTCTTTCACCACAAATTGTTCCAAAGGATTCATCATTTTTTATTTCCTTTGTCTTGATTCATCGCAAATCGAACAACGTTCCACAACCCCGCAATTCCCCCCAACAAGGTTAAAATGGCGGTTAACAAAATAGAAGTTCCCAAAAACTTTTGAAAAAATAATCCTATAGCCAAACCGACAAAGATACAACTGATTAAATCCGTCATCATTGTGACAGCAACATTATATCCTTGCACTCCACCTTCAGAAGAAACCGTTTTGTCCCCCTTTAACGTTTTTATTTTTTCTTGCAATTTTGTTAATTGCTCATTCATTTTTGGAAAGCTTCTTTAAGTCCTTGCATTACCGTATTCTTGTCAGATCCGGTCCATTTATACACTTTTGACCCCGAACGCATTACTAAAGTGGGTGTGCCTGTGATGCCATACAGTTTGCCCAAATTAGCTTGTTGTTCTATAATGTTTTTTTGTAATTCTTTATCTGTTACACACAAATCAAATAATTGACGTGTCATCCCATATTTTGCAGCCAACAAAGCAATTGTATTTTTTGCTTCTTGAGAAGAGGATTTCATCCAAGTGGATTGTTTTTGATATAATTCATCTTCCAACCTGTCCGCATACCCTACATCCAAACATCTGAGCGTTTGAGTGGCCAACAACCCGGCTTCTGTGTTCAACATATCTACAATAATCAATTGAGCCTTTCCCTTATCGACATATTCTTTTTTAATGGCAGGCAAGACTTTTTTGTGAAATTCCGAACAATGCGGACATGTTAGGGATGTAAACAAATAAAATTGAACCGGCGCTTCCTTCCCAAAAGCCCGAAGATCAGTCGGGGAAAAAGCCATCACCTGAACAGAAAAAAGTAAACTCAAAATAAAACTGAAAATACGCATACCAACCTCCTTTTATGTGGTTTATATAACATTTTTTTCCAACTTTGTCCAGCAAAAAAAGAAACGGAAATTCAGTCTATTTTTTGCTTGATTTTTATGAAAAAATTCGTTACCATAGGGTGAGTTAAAATTTAAAAAAGAAAGGATATTCAAATGGCAGGAAGCATTAATAAAGTCGTTTTGGTCGGAAATTTAGGACGTGACCCTGAAATTCGTCATACCGCATCAGGTGGGAAAATTGTCCACTTATCTGTGGCAACATCAGATTCTTGGCGTGATAAAAACGGTGAACGTCAAGAAAAAACGGAATGGCACCGGGTTGTTATTTTCAATTCCAATTTGGCTGATTTTGCAGAACGTGCTTTGAAAAAAGGGTCGAAAGTTTATGTGGAAGGATCCTTACAAACACGTAAATTTACAGATTCAAACGGAGTTGATAAATTTACAACTGAAATTGTCTTGGGTTCTTTCCGCGGCGAATTGGTTGCTTTGGACGGTCGTGTTGACGGAAATTCCACTCCCGAATCAAGCGAAGGTGAAACGCCTGCTCCGGATGCCGGATGGGATTCTGCTGCTGCCGGTTCCAAAACAGAAACCTTCGACGACGAAATCCCTTTTTAACTTAGGGTAACCGTCGTTCTTTCAAAAAAAGACACCTTGTGTTTAAGAATTTTGACAGTTTTTGTCAAAAGGGGTGTTTTTTACATGAATAATGCTTTTGTTTATCGTTGACTTTTTTGAAAAAAAACGCTATACTTTCCCGTATTAAAAAAGGAGTGTCAAATGGCCCTGAATCAACAAACAATTCAAAATTTATCGTGGCTTGCACGTTTAAAGTTGCCAGCTGAACGTGAAGGAAAAATTTTATCAGATTTACAAAGTATCTTGGATTGGGTGGAACAATTAAAAGAAGTGAATATTGACGGGGTGGAACCGTTGGTATCTGTGACAGACGGAATTGCCCCTATGCGTGAAGACAAGGTAACCGAAGGGGACCAACAAGCCGATTTGATGGCTAATGCTGCCGAATCAGTCCAGGGATTTTATGTAGTGCCAAAGGTGGTGGAATAATGACAAATTTAACAGACTTAACAATAACAGAAGCTGCCGAAAAATTGGCAAACGGGGAAATTTCAAGTGTGGAATTAACCAAAGCGCATTTGGAAGAAATGGCAAATGCACATATATTAAACGCCTTTATTACCGAAACACCGGAACGCGCTTTGGCTGATGCCGAAAAATCAGACGCGCGTCGTGCAAAAGGGGAAACACTGGGGGCTTTGGATGGAATTCCTGTTGCCAACAAAGACCTGTATTGCACGAAAGGCATTCGAACGACGGCTGCCAGCAAAATTTTATCAAAATTTGTACCTCCTTACGAATCTACCGTATCGCAAAAATTAATTGATGCGGGAACTGTCATGTTAGGCAAAGTCAATACTGACCAGTTTGCAATGGGCGGATCTACAATGACGAGTTTCTTTGGTACAACAAAAAATCCGTGGAACCTGGATTTAGTTCCCGGTGGTTCTTCAGGCGGTTCGGCCGCAGCAGTTGCAGCAGGACTTTGCATGGGGGCAACAGGTGCTGACACCGGCGGTTCCATTCGTCAACCGGCCAGTTTTTGCGGTATTACCGGCATTAAGCCGACTTACGGTCGTTGTTCGCGTTACGGAATTGTGGCGTTTGCCAGTTCCTTAGATCAAGCCGGTCCCATGGCACGTTCTGTCAAAGATTGCGCCTTGATGTTAAATGTGATGGCGGGGTATGATGAAAAAGATTCAACCGTTGCTAATGTCCCTGTGCCAGATTATACACAGGCCTTAACGGGTGACATTCGCGGCAAAAAAATCGGCATTCCCAAAGAATATCGTCTTGACGGATTAAATGCTGATGTTCAGGCGACTTGGGACAAAGGTGTGCAATTATTAAAAGACGCAGGGGCAGAAATCGTGGAAATCTCTTTGCCCCACACAAAATATGCTTTGCCTGTTTACTACATTGTGGCATGTGCAGAAGCCAGTTCCAACTTATCACGCTATGATGGGGTTCGCTATACCACTCGGGTTGAAGGAAATTCATTGGATGAATTATATGAAAATTCCCGGACAGATGGTTTTGGGGATGAAGTGGTACGCCGAATTTTATTGGGAACCTTTGTGTTATCGGCAGGATTTTATGATGCTTATTTCACACGTGCTCAACGGGTGCGTCGTTTGATTTATAATGATTTTATGGAAGCATTCAAAACTGTGGATGCTTTGTTGGTCCCGGCAGCCCCCACAGAAGCTTTATCCGAAGCGGCCATGAAAGCCATGAAACCAATTGATGTTTATGCCGGTGACGTATTTACTACTCCAGCCAGTTTGGCAGGTGTTCCCAGCATATCTTTACCGGTAGGATTGTCCGGTAACGGTTTGCCGATCGGTTTACAGGTCATTGGTAAACATTTTGATGAAAACACTGTCTTTCAAGTGGCAGATGTGTTGGAAAAAGCAGCCGCTTTTGACCAAAAACCCCATCATGTGAAAGGATAATAAAATGTATACAATTCAAGGAAAAAATAACGATTGGGAATTGGTGATCGGTTTGGAAGTCCACTGTGAAATCTTGTCCAACGCTAAAGTGTTTTCAGGTGCCAGCGCCGTATTCGGCGGGGAGCAAAACACACACGTGTCTTTCATTGATGCGGGCTTTCCTGGGATGCTTCCAAAAGTTAATGAAAAATGTATTGAACAATGTGTAAAAACTGGATTGGGTCTGAATGCCAAAATCAACAAATATTCCCGTTTTGATCGCAAAAACTATTTTTATGCGGACTTACCTCAGGGGTACCAGATTTCACAACTTTATCATCCCATCGTGGGTGAAGGTTTTATCGAAGTGACAACTTCAGAAGGAACGCGTAGAATCGGTGTAGAACGTTTACATTTGGAACAAGATGCCGGTAAATCTATTCACGACATGAGTCCCAATAAAACGTTTATTGACTTAAACCGTGCCGGTGTGGGCTTGATGGAAATTGTCTCAAAACCAGATATGCGTTCCCCGGAAGAAGCCGGTGAATATTTACGGCAACTTCGCGCCATTGTACGTGCGTTGGGAACTTGCGACGGAAACATGGATGAAGGTTCTATGCGTTGTGACGTAAACGTGTCTGTGCGTCCGGTTGGTGAAACGGCTTTACGCACGCGGACAGAAACAAAAAACGTGAACTCTGTACGATTTGTGATGCATGCCATTGAAGTGGAAGCCAAACGTCAGATCGAAATCTATGATAATGGCGGAACGGTGAAACAGGAAACACGGCTTTACGATTCAGATAACGGGGAAACACGTTCTATGCGGGGTAAAGAAAATGCAAACGATTATCGCTATTTCCCGGATCCCGATTTGTTGCCCGTTGTTTTAACGGATGAATATATCGAAAACATCCGAAAAAATTTGCCCGAACTGCCTGAAGTCAAAAAGGCTCGCTATATTGCCGAATTGGGATTAACCCCCTATGACGCTTCCGTTTTAACGGCAGATAAAGAAACTTCTGCTTATTTTGAAACAGCGGCCAAAGGACAAGATGCAAAAAAAGTGGCTAACTGGGTAATGGGCGATTTGTTTGCTTACTTAAACAAAGAATGCCTGTCCATTTCAAAAAGCCCTGTCAGTGCCGAAAATTTAGGCGCCTTGGTGGGACTTATTGCCGATAACACGATTTCCGGAAAAATCGCCAAAGATGTTTTCCAATTTATGATTGAAACGGGAAAAGATCCGGCCACTATTGTTGAAGAAAAAGGATTAAAACAAACAACTGACACCGGCGCCATTGAAAAAATCGTGGACGAAGTGTTAGCTGCCAATCCTGAACAGGTTGCCGAAATCAAAGCCGGTAAAGATAAATTAAAAGGTTGGTTGGTTGGACAAATTATGAAAGCTTCTCATGGTAAAGCAAATCCTGCTTTAGCCAATCAGATCTTAAATAAAAAATTAGGAAGCTAAATGACTTCATTAAAAATTTTACAACAGGTTTGAAAAACTGTCGTTGATAAAAAACGCACCCTTTAGAATAGCTTGTTGTCTCTTTATACCCCCCTTATATAAAGGGGGTATTTTATTATAAAGGAGACAAAATGAAAAAACTATTACTTTTGAGCACTGCTTGTTTGTTGTGTGCGTGTATGTCCAACGCTGAAACCATTTCCGGTAACGTGGTAAAAACAAAAAATAATATGGTGACCCTCCAAACGGAAGATGGGGAAAAAATAAATCTTCAAACAACTGACGGAACGACATATCGTAAGAAAAAAGTTTATCGAAAAGGATCAAAAGGAAAAATTGCACCGGCCAGCAATTCCTTCCAACCAATGGTGGAAGAAGATGATTGGGTGGAAATTACCTATACACCGGCCACAAATGAAATGCAAAACGCCGAAATTCAGGAAGTTATTATTTATGATGATTAGTCATCCCCGTTCAAACGAACGGGGTTTTATTCTACCAAATATTTTTGATATAGAGCCAATGTTTTTTCACACATTTTTTGAATTGTGAAATTTTCCCTTATATTTGCACAAGCTCTTTCTCCAATTTGATCACGTTCTTTTTGGGGCATATCCAACACTTTATCTACCATCTCAGCCAAAGCTTTTGCATCACCCGTCGGTACCAAAAAGCCCGTTACCCCATTTTCAATCAATTCACAGGCCCCGCCATGTGCCGATGCCACAACAACACGTTTCATTGCCCCAGCTTCTGCAATAGAACGTCCAAAACTTTCCGGAACAAGTGTCGGTTGCACAAAAATATCACTGGCAGCATATACTACCGGCATTTCTTTCCCCGGAACTGCAAAAATTTTAACAGTCGTATCTTCGGGTAATTTTGCCAATTCTGTTTGCAATTCTTTTTCATATTCCCCTTTTGGATTTCCCCCAACCAACAAAAGCGTTACTTCAGAATGCTTCATATACTGAAAGGCATCTAACATAACAGATTGTCCTTTTATACGCGACAAACGCCCCACCAAAGAAATAATGGGTTTGTCCACAGGAATATCGTATTGTGTCAAAAAAGCTTGAATTTTATCTTGTCCCACACGTTCAGGATCAAATAATTTTGTATCAGCCCCCCTGGGAATCACAACAATTTTATTTTCGGGAACTTGATATTCATCCATCAAATGTTTTTTAATAAAATCGGAAACGGCTATTACCTTTTCTCCTTGAATCATGACACGATTATAGATTTTTTTAAGAGCCGGCTTGATACCATAGCATCCGTGATAAGTGGCAATATAGGGAACATTTATTTTTTGACTGGCCCATTTGACTGACCATGCCGGGGCACGCGAACGAACATGAATTAAACCGGCATTTTTTTCCTTAAAAATCCGAGCCATTTTTTTAGAATTCAACCATAATTTAATCGGATTTTTGGTGGCAACCGGTAAAGTGATATGTTCTACCCCAATCTTGGTAAGTTCCGGTACCATTTTTCCACCGGAAGAAATGACATAATTTGGTATTCCTGCTTTCTTCAACGCTGTTGCAATTTCAATGGTTCCGCGTTCCACACCCCCTTGATTCAAAGCCGGTAAAACTTGAATGATGCTTTTCATAAGGCCCCCTTAAAAAATTAATGAAACTTGTTATTCCGCGGAAAACCAACGGGTGGGAATTTGCCAACCGTTGCGCGACGCCCTAACCAATTGGACATATCTGGTTCCACATGCATCCCGTTACCGGACGGATAAGCCAAACCTTCCGCCCAGTTAAAGAAACGCACATCTGAAAGTTTTGCTTCCGCATATTTTTGCAAGATCACACCTGATCCGCGCGCCATAGACGGAATTTCTTCAGCCTTGAACACCAATAACTTGCGGTTGTTGCCAATAACAGCCACAGAATCTCCGTCTGCCGGACGACATACCCAGGCTTTATCGCCTTCTGCCAAATTCAAAATAATCTTTCCTGCGCGCGTTTGAGCAATAATGTTGTTGGAATCCACAATAAAGCCCTTCCCGTTACGAGAAGCTACCAACAATTTTTTGTCTGGTTGGAAAATGAACATGTTCAATACATCTGCATCTTCCGGCAAATCAATGGCCAATCTGACAGGGGAACCAAAACCGCGTCCGCCCGTAATATCGTTCCCCAAAATAGAATAAAAACGACCGTTTGTTGCAAACAACATAATGTGATCGGTGGTATAGCCTTTGACCATACAGGCCATTTCGTCCCCTTCTTTGAATTTAATATCCGCTTCATCCACCGTTCCTTTTAAGGCACGGATCCATCCTTGTTTGGACAACACAACCGTTATCGGTTCTTTTTCAATCATAGTTTCAATGGACATTTCCACCATTTGTACAGCACCGGCAATTTCTGTCCGCCGCTTACCCAATTCGGTTTTTTGACCAAAGTCTTGTTTTATCTTTTTAACTTCTTCAGCCAAGCGCGCTTTTCTTAAATCCCCGTCTGCCAACAAGTTTTCCAAACCTGCTTTTTCCAAAGCCAATTCTTCAAATTCATTTCTGAGTTGCATTTCTTCCAACCGACGGAGTGAACGTAACTTCATATTCAAAATGGCTTCTGCTTGAACGTCTGTCAAAGAAAATTCCTGCATCATAACTGGTTTTGGTTCATCTTCGTTTCGAATGATTTCAATAACGCGATCCAGGTTCAAAAAGGCCGTTAAAAAGCCTTGCAACAATTCCATACGATGTGCAATTTTATCCAGACGGAATTTGCTACGGCGAATCAACACTTCTTCGCGGTGTTTCAAAAAGGCAGTTAAAACTTCAGCCAAACTCATCACCTTTGGGGTATGATCCGCATCCAATACGTTCATGTTCATATTGAAGTTAATTTGTAAATCCGTATTGCGGAACAAATGTTCCATTAACTGTTCAGCCACCACTGAGCGCGATTTGGGTTCCAACACAATGCGCACTTTATCAGATGATTCATCCCGAATATCGTTCAACAAGGGCAGTTTTTTTGCCATTAACAATTTGGCAATTTTCATAATCAAATCAGATTTCACTACCCCGTAAGGAATTTCCGTCACGACAATTTGATACTGTCCGTGTCCTAAATCTTCTTGTTCCCAGCGCGCACGCAACTTTAACGGACCTTTTCCTTCGGTATAAACTTTGACGATGTTTTCTTTGCTTTCCACCAAAACACCGCCTGTTGGAAAATCAGGCCCCAAAACAAAGTCCGTTAATTTGGCAACAGAGGCATCCGGATGTTGCAATAAATACAACAAAGCATCACACACTTCCCCCACATTATGCGGAGCAATATTCGTCGCCATTCCAACGGCAATACCGCTGGAACCATTGGCCAACAAATTCGGGAACATCGCCGGCATCACAACAGGTTCTTCATCTTCCCCGTCATAAGTCGGTTCAAAATCAACAGCGTTATCGTCCAATCCTTCCATCAAAGCCAAAGCAACAGGGGTCAGTCGTGCTTCGGTGTAACGCATGGCCGCCGCACCGTCCCCATCAATGTTACCGAAATTTCCTTGCCCATCCACCAAGGGATAGCGCACTGCAAAATCTTGAGCCAATCGCACCATGGCTTCATAAACAGAACTATCCCCGTGCGGGTGATATTTACCGATTACATCCCCCACCACACGGGCGCATTTTTTAAATCCTTTGTCCGGATCCAACTTTAACTGACGCATAGCCCACAACAAACGGCGATGCACTGGCTTTAAGCCATCACGCACATCTGGCAATGAACGCGCCACAATTGTTGAAAGCGCATATGCTAAATACCGTTCGGATAAAGCATCCGCCAGTTGTTGTTCTTGAATTTTATGCGTTACGTCTTCTGTCATAATAAAGTATTTTAGGGAAGTTCCCCCAAAATTGCAAGCACTTTTTTACTTTTTATCGAACATAAAAAAACCGCCCAAAACGGACGGTTTCTTTTGGCAGGGGCAGTAGGAATCGAACCCACAACCTTCGGTTTTGGAG
>JAFYBU010000071.1 GCA_017540065.1 Alphaproteobacteria bacterium | reverse complement strand
CCACAACGTATAATATGTTATCAGGATGATAATCGTTTACACGTTGAATTAAGGTCGCCAAATCCGTTGCTGCATAAGTATAAGCCCCATCAGACTTTTTCAGGATTAAGGGAGCACGTTCATGGTTATTTTTTGATTTCAAAGGAACAATCAAAGCCCCTTGGGAAGGTATAGCCATTTTTTTATTTTCTAAATCTGTCACCAATTTGGGCAAAATATCATTAACATCACTTTCCCCATTCCATAAATCAAAATCTACCCCTAAATGATCATAATTTTCCTTGACGGCTGATACTGACTTGTCGTGGAACAAACGCCACAAAGCAATATATCCGGAACGTTTATTTTGAAGTTCAAAAGTAGCTACACGCGCTTTTTCTTTAAATTCGTCACTTTCCTTAAAGTTGGCTGCAGCACGACGATATAAAGCGGAAATTTCAGAAATAGAAATATCAAAATCTGATTTTGTAAAAGGTTCAGTGAAATAGGTAAGTTCCGGCTGTTCAGACTGTAATTGAGCAATCAACATTCCAATGGGGGTTCCCCAATCACCAAAGTGAACATCCCCAATCACCTTATCTCCGACTGCACGCATAATGCGCTTAATGCTTTCGCCAATAATAGCAGAACGCAAATGTCCCACATGCATTTCTTTGGCGATATTGGGGCCACCGTAATCAATCATAATTGTACGCCCTGAAGGTTTTGTTTCAGAGACAGTCATCTCTGCCAGAAAATCATCTGTCAAAGACATGTTGATAAAACCCGGACCATCCACAGAAACTTTTGAAATAAAATCCTTTTTTTCCAATTCTGCTGCAATTTGAGTCGCAATTTCACGCGGGGATTTATGGGCAATCTTCGCCAAAGGCATAGCTGCA
Organism: Alphaproteobacteria bacterium; assembly: GCA_017540065.1. GTDB lineage: Bacteria > Pseudomonadota > Alphaproteobacteria > CAAHEQ01 > UBA3637 > UBA3637. The sequence continues at coordinate 1,539 of JAFYBU010000071.1, read as the reverse complement.
TTGGATTGATAATCAGATAATTCCGGGCGACCAGAACGGGATACCAAGGCATCCTTTACATCATAACCCAAACTTTTCAAAACGTCCAAAACCTGATTATTTAAAAATTCTTTTATGTTCATTATCAATCCTTTTTTGAAAAAATAAGTGGCGTTATTATACCTTTTTTAAAGCAAAAAAGCAAGTATCTTGTAATTCCCCCAAAAATACGATATTATGATGAGAAAAGGAGAAAATAATGCGTGCTCAATGGGGATCAAAAATCGGGTTTATTTTAGCTGCCGCCGGTTCAGCCATCGGATTGGGAAACATTTGGCGTTTTCCGTATTTGGCGGCTCAAAATGGCGGGGGTGCCTTTTTATTAGTCTATTTACTTTGTGTCATTTTTTTGGGATATTTTTTGTTAACGGCAAAATTGGCCTTCGGTCATATCGCCCAAACCAATTTTATGGACGGGTTTCAGCAGGTAGTGGATAATAAGATTTCTCGTTGGTGGGGAAGAAGCGGCGGCGGATTAACATTATTCAACATCTTCACCGTCAGTGCTGTTTACGTTATCGTTATCGGATGGACGTTATCTTATGTTACAGCTGCTGGAAAAAATTTAATAGGGCTTGATAAAATAAAAATTGATGAAACTTTGTTTAAGACCTTAACTTCATCATATGGAGAACAGCTTTTTTGGATTTTATTATGCATGGGTGTGGCCGGAATTATTTTAATGAAGGGCGTAAAAAGCGGTATTGAAAAAGTATCCCTTTATTTAATGCCTGTTTTGTTTTTATTGTTAATTTTAATGGTCGGTTGGATGTTTTTTATTCCAAATACAGCTAAAGGTTTTGTTTATTTGTTCGTTCCGAATTGGGAAAAATTGGGATTTTCTGCTCAAGGTTTTAATTGGAACCAATTTGCCCATTTGACCTTATTAGCGTTGGGACAAGCAATTTATTCCCTTTCCTTGGGATTGGGGGTTTGCTTTGTTTACGGGTCATACTTGAAGGCCGGAACAAACATCAAAAAATCGGCCTTATGGGTTGTGGTATTGGATACGTGTGTTGCGATATTGGCCAGTATGATCGTATTGCCCGCCGTGTTTGCCTTTGATTTGGATCCCCACCAAGGACCTGGTTTAAGTTTTGTTACTTTACCCTTTGTGTTTGACAAAATGGCGGGGGGAGAATTTTTTATGTTGGCCTTTTTCACGTTATTGTTTTTGGGGGCCTTAACTTCGTTGATTTCCATTTATGAACCGGCTATCAACTTAATCATAGAAAAATTGAATTTTTCACGTATAAAAGCTTGTTTATCTGTTTTGGGAATCAATCTGATTTTGGCTTTGATCGTGTTGGCTTCATTTACCAAAAAGGTTGATTTTGGAAAAGAGTTATTCGATTTGTTTGACTATGTGACGGGCACTTATACTTTGGGCGCAATGATTTTGGTTTATTGCATTTTTATGGGGTGGAAAATTTGCCCCAGATTATTGATGAATTTACACAATAATGGTCCTATTTTTAAGGCGTATTTTCGCTTTACTTT
>JAFYBU010000007.1 GCA_017540065.1 Alphaproteobacteria bacterium | reverse complement strand
GGACGAACCTATCGCCAAGGAAACACTACTTACACCAATAACAATCCGGAAGATTTAGCCAGTATGTTCGGCGGAATGGGGGCCGGCGGCTTTAATTTTTCTGATTTATTCGGAATGGGTGGTATGGGGGGCAGACGTTCTTATCAACCCCAAGGACAAGATGTTCAATACAACCTTTCAATTCCTTTTAATCTTGCTGTTACGGGCGGTGAAACAACTGTTCGTTTGGCAAATGGCAAACAAGTAAAAGTTAAAGTCCCTGCCGGCGTTGTGGATGATGCTGTTTTACGCTTAAAAGGAATGGGTGAAATGGGCGGGGATGCCTTAATAAAATTAAAAGTGAATACCAGCACTCTTTACACGCGCCAAGGTGATAATCTGGAAATGATTGTTCCAATTACCTTAAAAGAAGCTGTTTTGGGCACAAAAATTGAAATTCCGACCCCGTCAGGGGATGTAATGATGAAAATTCCCCCTATGAGTGGTGGGGATAAAATATTGCGCCTGAAAGGAAAAGGTGTTGCCGGACGGGGGGATTTGTTTTTAAAATTATCTATTGTGTTACCTGATTCCGACGGCGAATTAACACGTTTTGTAAAAGATTGGAATACCCCCAATCGTAACCCCAGAAAATTTTAAAAATTAAATTTTTCTTTCGGGAAAATAATTTTCTTTGTCTTGCAGGTTACGCCCACAAAAACGAACACCTTCCTGACAAACACCACGCGCCATACACGGGGGTGCAAAACGTTCTAAAATACTTTCATTTCTAATTTTTTCCCTTAAACCGGTACGTAATTGAACGGCTAAATGGTAAATTTCTTCTTGTGCACACCAACATGTCCGCTTTCCTTGTTCATGCATCAAAGCGTTCAAATCACCCATTTTTTGATATTTAACCATTGCCCCATATGGTGCAATCAAAATTGCCAAACCACTTTCTGATTCTTTGGCTAAATCCAACCATTCTTGCATATAAGCGTGTGCCGTTTCGGCTAATCCTGCTTCATCTACCAACGGTGGTACATAAAATTCACCCGTAAAACTGGGGGCTGACCGTTTAATGGAACGATGTCGTTGATCCTGTCCAAAAGTCGCACAAGAACAAGTAACTTCACTATGTACTAAAAACAAAGAATTTTTCATTGTATTTGGACTAAACGGAAGTGTATCCAAACTACTGGATAGGGGACTAACATCAACTCCTTTTTCATCTCCTATTACATTTAATATTTTTGCGGTCGGTTTATTGGCAATTGTTGCCTGATAAGATAAAATTTCGGGCGCCCATGTTAAAACTTGTTTACTTTCATCAAACATATAAGAAATATCCGGATTTTCTTTTACCACCGCTTCAGCCATTTTTTGGGTTGCCAAACGCATTTCTTTACTCCACGCCACACGATAAAGGGCAGTCAAAGCAGATAAATTAACCGTAAAATCCAATGCAGTCGGTGCTAATTGAGAAATAAAAACGCGCAATTGTTCTTGTGCTAATTTAGGTGCATTTTGTGTAATATATTTTTCGGATACTAAAGGACGTTCAGATTGAATATGTTTTACTGCTAATTTTGTTAAACGATCAATGTTATCCGTATAAATTTTTACCCCTTTTTCCACCCATGCCATAATTTTATCAATAGGTGCATCCGGATAATACAGCAATAAACTGTCCTTTAATGCATCAAAATCAGGGTTACTATACATTTTTGAATATCGCCCGGATCGTTGATCCGAATTATAATAAGGACTGGATAAATGTAATCCAAAAGCCACCGCCGATACGGGAATATCTTCCACAAAAAAAGTGAAAAAATTATGCTGTAAAGTTGTATGATGTCCCGGATCAAATAAACGTGCTTTTATATCAATAGGTTGATTCGATGTTTCCGGGTTGATGGAATAACACACACGTGCCGCATGACTGGCCAACTGACTGACAGATAAATCTGTTTTTGCTTTTAACGTAACCTTCATAACAACTCCTTTTTTATCTTTTCAGCAATTTCATCAGCAGGATTCAAACGCTTTTTGGGTTTTATCAGTTTTTCTCCTGCAGGAACAGCATATCCTTTTTTATACAAAGCTTGATGAAAACGTGCATGTTTCACCCCCACCATTTCCTTTGGAGCAAAAATAACAACCGGAACACCGGCCCCGGCACATTCAGAACACATGGACATAGAATCCCCAGTCACAACCAATGTATCCGCCATTGAAAGCAACCCAAAATAAGGATTTTCCGTTTTATCACCAAATTGATAAAAAAACTTCGGTTCGGGTAATTCCTTTTTCAAATAAGAAATAATTTTATCCGGTGTCCGTCGTGAAGTTGTCACCAATAAACTGGCTGGCTTTAATTCTTTGATTGTTTGAACTAAATCAGCAGCATTTTCTAATGTAAATGCTTTATCTTTTGTGGCACCCCCAACCAATACACTTATACGCGGAGCAGGGTATTTTTTTAACATTTTTTCCCAATGTTTCTTT
>JAFYBU010000070.1 GCA_017540065.1 Alphaproteobacteria bacterium | reverse complement strand
CCTCTATCGTAACGGGGTTACTGGTAAAACTGACCGGACGAGTTGTGTTTAAAAGGCTTCCAAATAATAATTCAGCATCTGCAATACCAAAAAACTTGTGCTTATTTGTTGGACGAGGGGCTTGATAAATAACCTGACCATTAAATAGGGCTGGGTCAATTTCAATTTTTCCAGCTTTGTCCGCAGTTAAAGTATAGGTCCGTTCAATTTCACGTACACGTTTACCATCTTTGATAACGGAGTTTGTCTTATCTTGACCAATTTGACTGAGACGTATATTTTCCACTTTTGCAGGAATCATTTCTCCATCCAAGACTCCTTGCCCATCTGTCAAAGTCAGAGTATAAAAAACTGTTTGCCCGACATAAGGCTTATGGTCGGAAACATCTGCAGATAATTCTAAAACGGGTAAATCTTTTGCGTCTGAGGTCTTTGTGCCTTTATCCAAAACTTTTAAGGTGAGTGGAGATGTCTTTTCATTTCCGATTTTTAATTCTGGAATCTGTAATTCTCCTTGACGTAAAGGAAACAAAACAAAAGCCAATTCGTAAGTGGTGGAACCAACTCCGTTAATAAATTGGGCTGATTGCCTTTGTTGTTGTCCTGCAATCATAAAATTTTGAGTCAATTCTTTCAAATTTTCCGGTACAGTTAAAGGTTTATCGGAACTGATAACCAATTCAGCGCTTTCCCCTTGCATAATAGGGTTGGGATTCATCTTTGCTTCTAATGCCCATACATCGGTTGCAAATGAACATAATCCGATTAATAATAATTTTTTCATTTCATTATTCCTTTTTGATGTTGCAACATTAAACGATAGCGTAATACACGGGATGGATCGTGGTTTAATCGATTGATAATTTGTTGTTCTTCTTGATTATAGGAATTTTCCTTTTCGTAATCGGCCAAAGCTTGTTCTAATTCGGCTTGAGTTTCATCCTGTGTTGGTTGTTGATTTGATTGTTTTTCTTCTTTATTGTCAGATTGCTTTTGTTGGTTCTCTCCGGAATTTTTGTTTTCTTGGTCTGATTGTTCATTTTGTTGATTTTTATCTTGTTGATCTTGTTCTGAATTTTTATCAGAATTATCTTTATTATTTTCAGATTCCCCATCTTTGTTTTGTTTCTGTTGTTCCTCAGGTGGGGGAAGTTGTTTTTCTAAATATTCCTTGTTGAACTGAGCATCTTGATTATTCGGGTTTTTCTGTAATTCTTCGGTATAAGCATTAATAGCCCCCTGAATGTCTCCTGAAAAAGCTAAAGCATTTCCCAAATTATAAAGATTTCCGGTTTGTTGAAACAATCCTGTTGCTGTTGAAAAATCTTTTTGTTGATAGGCATCAACAGCTTTTTTTTCTATTTGATAAACCTCTTGATCCGGACGTTGGAAAAAGCCGGCTTCTGCTTGGACTCCAATTAAAAATATAATCAGAAATAAAACACTTTTTCTAAACATTCCTGCAAAGAAAGGAAGTGAAATTAATACCAACCATCCCCCTAAATCTGCCCATACGTCAGCGGTTGTTGAAAAAGTATCACTTGCAGCGTTAAAATCAGATTTTTTTGTTTGTTCCAAAAGCGTTTTAATATCACTGATATCGGCGGTTCTTTTGTTTAAATCTAATACTCCAAAGGGATATTTTCCATCCCATTTGACTGGTTTATCTGACACATATAAAATACGTCCTTTTTGACCAGCATTGTCCAATAATTGGGATGCATAATCAAATCCTGCTTTCGGATTTAAAGCTGGTTCTGGCAAAACGTCTGTTGTTAAAGTCGGAACAATTTCTTTTATCAAAGAGATATCCGGGGTGAGAGGCATTGCGGTATATCCTTGATTTTGTCCAAAAACAACTAATCCAACGCGATTACCGTTTAATGCTGAAAGTAAATCATAAAGTTTTGCTTGTCCTTGTAAAAGTTCTTTTCCTTGCATTGATAAATCAAAAACAATAACACTATTGGGGGCGCTTTCTACAGCTGGGGTAGGGAGTTTATTAAAAGCTGGTCCAGCTAAGGCTACAGTCCATAATAACCATAACAAAAACATTTGACCGTTCCAAAGTTTTTTTGACTTCTCTTCTTTTGATTTAACAAGTAAAGAAGGAAGTAATTTTTTATCAATAAACTTGTTCCAAGGACTTTGTGTTTTGGTAAAATGTTGAATCCCCTTCATTAAAAAAGGAACGATCAACAAAAGTAAAGCCCATGGACGTAAAAAAATCATAAACGTCTCCTAACTGTAATCAAAAAGAAAATCATTCCTGCCAATAAAGGCCAGTAAAAAAGTTCTTTTCTTGGTTGAATAAAATGTTTGTCCTGTTCTACGGGTTCCAGTTCATTTATTATCCCGTAGATTTGGCTTAAATCTTTTGTTGTTTTGGCACGAAAATATTGTCCTCCGGTTTCATTAGCAATCCTCTTTAACGTTTCTTCATCTAAATCCAAAGATGGGTTAACTTGAACGGTTCCAAAGAAATCTTGGACCAATTTTGCACTTGAACCAATACCAACGGTATAAACTTTAACACCTTGATTTTTTGCTAATTTTATACCGTCGTCAACGTTAACAGAGCCGGCATTTGCATACCCGTCAGACATCAAAATCACAATGCGACTTTCAGCAGGAACAGAAGCGCTGTTTTGCGTGGCTAAAGCCAATGCTTCCCCGATAGCTGTTTGTTGTCCGGCAATACCAATTCCAATTTCACTGTTTAACTCCAACAAGGTTTTAATATCTGGTGATAAGGGTGCGTATACATAGGCCTCTGAACCAAAAATCACTAATCCCACATTATCTCCGGTCCGTGAAATGATAAAATCATCAGTCAGTGTTTTTAACATATCTAAACGTGTGACGGGCAGGCCCTTTAAGTCAAAATCTTCTTCAGCCATAGAACCCGATACATCCAAGGCTAACATGATATTACGGGCGTTATTTTGAACGGGAACAGGGGCTCCTAACCAAGCAGGACGCATTGCGGCTATCACAAAGCACAACCATGCTATCACAGGCCATAGGAAAGTTCCTTTTGAAATACTTCCTTTTTTTTGAGGAATTTTTTCTAGACGATTAAAAAAAGGAACTCTAATCGCCCCACTTGCCAAGGATTGGTCTTGCGTCGGCTTTAATACGCGTCTGACAATCCATGGTAAAGGTAATAAAACAGCAACAATGGGCCATAAAAACGAAAACATGTCTTGAATATAAAATCTTTTTTTGAAAAAAGCAATATGAAAAATAAAAAAGCCGCCCATCAGGACGGCTTTTATAAACATTTCCTTATTAGAATGTCATCTTAACATGGCCGGAAACGCCATATTTATCCATTGGATCTTTCGTTAAACCTTGAGCCATTCCTTCTATACCAATGACCAGATTTTGATACGGATAGAAATCCAATCCTAAGTTCCATTCTGGTTTAGCATGTTCTGTCTTTGTGATATAAGGATGAATTGCCCAATATTTGCTGGGTTGGATATAGAACCCGGGTTGCAACACATAGACATCATCAGCCAATTCTTTTTTGGTATCAACAGCAAAGACATAACCAGCTTGTAAATAAGGTGTCACATATTTTGTAACTTGTCCGCCTAAAATAGCATAAGGTGTTACCAATTTGTAATCTTCCCAATCTTTGCATCCGCCTTTCTTATAACCGGCTCTTCCCAAAGTGGCGTCCACTCCGACAATCAAGTCGATATTACAAAAATCTAATGCATGAGCTTGTAAACCAACGGTTCCTTCATAAGAATAATGATGTTCAACCGGACCGTGGTTAGGAATCAAATCCCAGGTACTCTTCTTGGGACGATCTGTATGATAACCGCCTTGGACTTTAAATGATAACCAATCTGTGATACCATACATAACTTGTTCAACAACACTCCAACCATCGAAACGTCCTCTCAAAATGGCATTACGTTCCCCATTTTCGTCATAGGAATCGAGCTCTGTAATCTTTTTCGGTTGTGTCCAATACCCTGCAACAGTGTTAGAACTGAATTGACCTTTTTTCAACACAAACAAAGGATTGCCAATAGCATACTTATGATTGTCAAAAACACATGATTTTTGTGCTACGGGTGCAGGAGCAGGAGCTCCGCAAGTCGTGCATTTATTACATGTTGAACAAGGGGCAGGTGCCAAAACCGGTTCAGCTGTATCTCCAACAACACGGCTGACAGTGGTTGTTGTCTGACAATTCTTACAGGTCGGCACATTATAACGCACAACGGTCTGCTTTTGATAAACAGCCGGTTGAGCTTGTGTCTCTGTGTATACAGGAGCAGGAACCCTTTGTACTCTCACCGGTTCGGCAAAAGCGGCAAAGGACAACATTGTAATTGTTGAGGCAAGTAGAAATTTTTTCATTTGTTTTCCTTTCATAAAGTATCTATATTTTAGCATATTTTTATTCCTTGTCAATCTTTTTTTTATTAAAGAACAGAATTTTTTTGATATGATGTCGTTTATGACGGTTCGGATCAATATCAATTCCAACCGCCGTTACCTTACCTTCTTCAATAGCATGAACCACCAATTCTACGGAATTTAGAATAAGCCGATCGCCGATTTCAATGTCTGAGAATTCTTGATTAAATAAATCAGCAATTGTAAAAGAGCGGATACCTTTGTTAATTCTAAGTCCGTAAATTTTTTCCAATTCTTCAAAAGTTGTTTCTGGTGCAATCGGGAAATCATCAAAATCGCTTTTTGATTCGGCATCTTCACTGCCATAAAGTTTGTCCAACACTGATCGTTGAGATTCAGAAGATATAAACACATAAACTTTATCTTCAGCCTTTAATTGCCTCAATCCCGTTCCCATAGGATAAGATACCCCATTTCGAATGACCAAAATAGGCTTTGCCCAACGGGGGATTTTTTCCCCGTTTATAACAGGTGTTTGTTCATCTAATTTATACATAAGCAAGGAAGTATCACTCAATCCGGGTAAATCAATTTCTGTTTTTTCCGGAGCTGATTGCAATTGTGGCAAGGTAACACCGCATACCTTTCCGGCCCAAGGAATGGCAAAACCCTGGACTGCCAAGCTAATAAGTACCATCACAAAAATGATATTAAAGAAATCTTCGGCCAAGGGAATACCAAACACTAAAGGCATAAGAGCTAATAACACTGATGTTGCCCCTCTCAGCCCCACGAACGAAATGAATAATTTATCATTGAAGGAATATTGTTTGAAAAAGCCCAGTAACAGGAAGATCATCATGGGACGAGCAATGAACATTAAAATAATGGCGATTAAACAAGCTAAAGACCAAACATTTTGTAACCCTTGGAATGTTACAAACATGCCTAAACAAGTAAACATACTGATTTGACTGAGCCATGTGATTGTTTGTTGAAATTTTGAAATTTGGGTGTAAGCTTGTATACGACTGTTTCCTACCAAAATCCCGGCAACGTAAACAGCCAAAAAGCCGCTTCCGCCTAATATATTGGCTATTGAAAAACCGAACAGAACCAATCCCAACACAAAAATCGGGTACAAAGCTGTTTCTAAAGCAATTTTGTTAACTAAATAACGAATCAGGTGAGAAAGTCCCCAGCCGATTAATCCGCCGATAAAAGCTTGTTGCAACAAGCTCGGAATTAAAAACTCATAAGAAATAGGTGTTCCGGCCATTTTTTGTTGAATTAATAAAATAAAAGCACTGGTCAAAAAAATCGCCATAGGATCGTTTGATCCCGATTCAATTTCCAATGTGGATTTTATTTTATCACGCAGATGCAAACCTTTGGAACGCAACAAAAAGAAAACTGCAGCAGAATCTGTAGAACTGATAATAGATACTAATAATAAACTGGATAACCAATCTATGTTCAAAATCCAATGAACAAAGGGAGCCAAAAATAGTGCAGTGACCGCAACACCACAAGAAGCTAGCAAAATAGCAGGCCTTGCATTTTGTTTGTAATTTTTGACCGGGGTTTGAAAACCACTGTCAAATAAAATCATGGCTAAAGCGACAGACCCCACAAAAAACAGAATGCGCGGGTGCTGTAAACTTTGTAACATTTCTAATCCACCAGCGCCGGTAATGACACCAATACACAAAAATATCAAAATCAAGGGAATGCCGATACGTCCGGACAATAAGCTTGTCAAAATACTGACGCAAAGAAGAATTGAAAATAACAAAATCGGTAAGTTAATAAAATCCATTTAATTTTTCTCCGCTATTTTATATCGTTTTTTTAATCCCGCTAATTTATGACTGACATCTGAAATATCGCGCCCGGTTTTTTCTAAACGGGCATACATTCTTTCAATTTCACTGTTCAGATAAGTTGTTTCGATTTTTCTGCACAATTCACGAACAACATTTCTATCCTTGCTTTTTAAGTCACTTTCCATTTGAGATAAAATTTCAGCAGTTGAAATTTTGGGATTTTCCTGTCGTTTTTCAATTACATAGGGTAAATCATAAACAATGTCCTCTATCACCTGTTGTATCTTGTCGTTTGACAGTTTCTTTTTACATCTGATGTCGATCATTTCAAAGGCAACACTGGCTTCAAAAACGTCATCTACGACAATGAATGGGAAAAAATCGGCAAAACCTTTTAAATGGATTTCTTTCAAATATTCTAAAATATGATGGAAGAAACCTTCCACGTTGAACATTACAAAAGGTTTAACAGGAATCAAACCATCTTGCATAGCCACACAATCAAAGGCTAATTCGTCCAAAGTGCCGGCGCCTCCTGGTGTAAAAATGATAAATTCGGATTTTAACAGTTCTTTTTTTCGTTCTTCCAAAGTGTGTGCAACAACGATTTCAGAAATTTTTTCTAATTCTTCTTCCGTATCATATCGTCTCAGATAGGCTTTTGTTGTAACGCCGCGAATGGGTTTTCTTGTTTTGTCGGACCAATTATCTCGCACCCCTCTGGCAACTGCTCCCATAATTCCATGACTGGAAAGACCAAAAGAAAGCTGATAGTTTTGTCTGCCGATTTCTTTGCCTAATTCATAAACTTCTTGCTCATAAACGGGATTTTTTCCTAAACGCGATCCTCCTGCAACAAAAACATGAATTTGTTTTTTTGAAGTGCGATTCTTAATTTTTTGTGTTGCCATAATTATCTCCCATTTTTAACTGGCGTGACCTCTTCTTTGGGGAGACCGAGTTTGTTGGCAATGATGTCGATGACTTTGGTTTCAATCGTAGCTTT
>JAFYBU010000069.1 GCA_017540065.1 Alphaproteobacteria bacterium | reverse complement strand
TTTGTCAATATCGGCCTTTACGCGTGGAGAATTCAAAATATCGGCAATATGCTGATCTTGTTCAAAACGGGTATCTGAACGGAAACGTACCTCTGGTACAATGCGTAAACGCACTTTTTCCCCAATTTTTTTACGGAAAGCCCCTTTGTGTTCTACCAATAAAGCCAACTGTTCATCGGTATTAACAGGTGGAATTGCACGTACGTAAATGTCGGTATAGGAAAAATCGGGTGCAACTTGTACTTCTGTGATCATCAGATAGGGGGCTTTTAATCCTTTGATAAACAAATCATTTCTTATCAGCATATCTGCGATAACACGCTGAATTTCGCTGGAAACACGTTGTTGTCTTTGGTTTTGCGGTTTTTTCACGGTATTCTCCTAACGTTCTTTTGGGGAATTTTTAACAATTTTTTTGTTCTTTTTTTTCTTTTTACAGATTACTTCAGGGTGTGGAAATAAGTCTGTTTTTTGCTTATATGCATCTATTTCTTTACCTAAATTATTTTGGGTCATAAAAAGCTCCTTCTGCGCTATTGTAACACAGATATGCGTTTTTTTCAATCTAATTTACGTTTTTTCTTGACGAAAATAAAAAAAATGTCCTATGATACAACTAACAGAAAGGGGTATAAAATGACCAAAAAGAAAATTATTATCACCGTTGGTGTTCTGGTTTTATTGGCTTTCGGGGGGTGGAAGATGTTTTCTCGTGGGGGAGAAAAGCATCTGAAGGAACCTGATTTTGAAATGGTTAAAGTTGAAAAAGGAAATGTGGTTTATTCGGTAACTGCCTCCGGAAAAATTCAACCGATCAATACAGTCAGTGTCGGGACCCAAGTATCCGGGATTATTGAAGAAGTTTTAGCTGATTATAATGATGAAGTTAAAAAAGATCAGGTATTGGCAAGGTTAGATACCTCTGTTTTACGGGAGAATCTAAATGATGCTCAGGCACAACTGGATTTAGCTAATGCTAAAGAAAAAATTGAACAACTCAATTACAAACGTACAAAGCAACTTTATGAAGAAAAGTTGATTGCTAAAACTACTTTTGAAGAAGCTGAAATCGCACTTGAAACGGCCAAGGCCAGTGTTTTAAGCGCTCAGGCTAATTTTAATCGTGCTAACCAAAACTATGGATATGCGACTATTACTTCTCCTGTTTCCGGTACGGTTATTTCAAAAGAAGTAGAACAGGGACAAACGGTGGCCGCCAGCTTTTCCACACCCACTATGTTCAAAATTGCAGAAGATTTAACGAAGATGCAAATTGAAGCAAATATTGCCGAAGCTGATATCGGAATGATTACAACACATATGCCTGTCACATTTACGGTGGATGCATATCCTAATGATACTTTTGATGGGACAGTAGAACAAATTCGTCTGTCTCCCACAGAAGAACAAAATGTGGTCATGTACACGGTTGTAATCCAAGTGGATAATTCCTCTCGTAAATTGTTGCCGGGAATGACAGCTTCTGTCGATATTAAAATTCAAGAGGCATTGGATGTTTTGACTTTGCCTGCAATGGCATTACAATACAAACCATCCAATGCGGTAAAGAATCAGATGAAGATGGAAAAAATATCAGATTTATCCTCCAATCAAGCCGTCGTTTACCATTTTAAGAATAAAAAAATGGAACCTGTTATTATTGAAAAAGGATTGGCGGATCTTTCTTTGATTGAAATTAAATCGGGTCTTAAGGAAGGGGACAGTGTTATTTTGGAAGCCAAAACAAAAGGACCGCGCAGATGACATCAGTCATTGAAGTAAAGGATGTGTGCAAAACTTATTTTATGGCCGGTGGTACCAGTCAGAGTGTTTTGAAACATGTCAATTTTACTATCAATTCCGGTGAATTTGTTGCAATTATGGGACATTCCGGATCCGGAAAATCCACTTTAATGAATATTTTAGGTTGCTTGGATCGCCCGACCAGCGGTGAATATCTTTTGGAAGGGCAAAACGTTGCGAACTTGTCTGATTCGGAAATGGCAAAAATTCGTGGAAAACGGATTGGTTTCGTGTTCCAAAATTTTAACTTATTAATGAAAAGAACGTTAACAGATAATGTTTCTCTTCCTCTCATCTATCAAAATGTGTCGGCCACGGCTCGCCGTGAAAAAGCTTTTCAACTTTTGGATCATGTTGGTTTGAAGGGATATGAAGATCGCTTGCCTACCCAAATTTCAGGCGGAATGCAACAACGTGTTGCTATTGCTCGTGCATTGGTCAATGACCCGGCTATTATTTTCGCAGATGAACCCACGGGAAACCTTGATACCCGCACCTCTAATGAAATTATGGATTTATTTACCGAACTTAATAAACAGGGAATCACGATTGTTTTGGTTACACATGAAGAAGATATCGCAGATTATGCAAAACGTTTGATTATGATTGTGGATGGTCAAATTCAGTATGATGGCCTCAGGGAGGAATATAAGCCATGATTTTTCAAATTTTAAAAGAAGCGTGGATTTCTATTTCGGCCTATAAAATGCGTTCATTTTTGACAATGTTGGGTATTGTTATCGGTGTGGCGGCGGTTGTATTGATGGTGGCCGCCGGACAAACAGTTCAAAATGAAATCACTAAAACTTTTGATTCCATGGGGACAAACTTGATTATTATCGCACCTGCTCAGACCGTAAGCGGTGGTGTCCGGGGGGGGCGTGGTAAACCAACGGCCAGTTTTACAGATGTTGAATCTTTACGTGATTTACCTGATGTAGAAACATCCTCTTATGTGGTGGTAACGGCGGCACAGGCTGTTTTTGGTAGCAACAACTATGGTGTTCAAATTTATGGTACAACCCCCGAATATTTACAAATCGGGAATTGGGAAATTGAATCGGGGATTCCTTTTACCGAAAAAGATGTAAAGGCAGGAAAACCTTATGTTTTAATCGGACAGACTGTGGTTGACGAACTTTTTGGTCTTCAAAATCCACTTGGTAAGACTTTACGTTTAAAGGGAAAACCTTTTACTGTGATTGGTATTTTGAAGGAAAAAGGCGACAACTTGATGGGAAATGATCAAGACAATATTGTTTTAATGCCGGTTACGACAGTGCGTCAACGTCTAAAAGGTTCCAACCGTCCGCAATACGCGGATATGGCCTTTGTAAAGGTAACGACTGAAGATAAAATGGAATCCGTTTCTAAACGAATTGAATACCAACTGCGTATGCGTCACCATCTAAAAGAAGGAACGGATAATGATTTTTCACTCCATCTGATGACGGAAATCGTAGATAAAGTACGGCAAATTGGCTTTATTTTATCAGCTTTATTAGCTGCAATTGCTTCTATCTCTTTGGTGGTGGGTTCGATTGGTATTATGAATATGATGTTAGTTTCTGTAACGGAAAGAACACGTGAAATCGGTACTCGTAAGGCTCTGGGGGCGCCCAATCGTTGGATTATGGTTCAATTCCTGGCAGAAGCAATTCTCATCTCGTTTATCGGCAGTTTTATAGGGATGGTTTTAGGGGTTGTTTTATCTCAACTGGCAGGACATCTTTATAATTATGACGTTCCAATTTCCATTTGGTCTGTTGTTATTTCCGCCAGTGTGGCCATTATTGTCGGGATTGTATCAGGGGCTTTGCCAGCACGTAAGGCTATGCGCCTGGATCCTATCGAAGCTCTTCGCTATCAATAATTTTTTCTTTGGCAAATTATCTTCCCGAATTTCCGGTATTGACCGGAATCGGTGGTGTTGGCGGAACAGGTGGAACATTGGGTGTTTGCTTCATCAAAAGCAGCGCTTGTTTTACCAAAAATTCCGTACAGTTCCACAATTTATTATTGTATTCTTCGTGGGTCCAAAAGAATAAAAAGGCAATTTTCCCTTCATTCTTATCTACATCGCCTTGGACACGGTATCCTAAACGATAATTATTTCCTCGGATATTTCGAACGAAACACGGTGTTTTAACCAATTTACGGTGGTTTTTAAAGCTTTCTCTTAATTCCAGTTGCATTCTTTTTTTTGACATCGTTGATAAAGTTTCAATGGCTTCTTCAACATCTTTTTGTAATTCTGGATTTGTATTAAATCGTTCTAAATCATCTTTGAAACTTTGTAAACGAATAATATGTCTGGGGAAGGGGGCTTTTTCTGTATTTTCATCCACAAAGTTACTGGGAGAAAGCACTTCTGCGTCTTCTTGTTTTTTGGGTTCTCTTTTTTCTTCTGATGTTATGTCTGGATTAGGTTTGACACGAACATTATTGAATATATTTTCTTCAATCATACGTCTAAAGTTTTCCGGACAAACATCCAGCACTGTTTTTCCTTCATCATTAGGCGTTGTAAACAAATCTTTTTGTTGTTCCAAAGGTAAATCAGACAATGATTTTAAAATCCATCTTTTTTCTTGTTGACACAAGGATCTGAATCCGGAATTATTCCCTTTTGTTAAACTGTGCCAGAAAGAATCTTTTCCCAGTATCTTTTTCAGATTGGTCAAACTGGCTGTATCTCCGGTATAGGCGCATTGTCGTATTAAATCAAAATGGTTATTCATTGCAACTACATAAAGTTGATTATCTTTTATTTCTTTTGGAAACAACGGATAAACAGTTGCTAATTTATGCTCAAAATCGGGACTATTTCTGAATGAAATAACCCAACGCCAAAAATAGTTTTTAGATGGCGCCAAATAAGATCCCATTCTAATGAATAAAGAAGTATCCATATCCTTTTTTTCGGCAAAAATTACAGGTCTGTATTTTTCTAAATTCAACTTTTTTAATTTAGCAAAAAGTTCATCATTTGAAATTTTTCCTTGGCGGAACATATACCATAACAAGTATTCATTTCCCAGTTTGGTTTTGACTTTTGAATGGATAAAGGATTTTTCCAAATGACGAAAATTATTCCAATATTTTGTTAATATTTTCGGGGAAAATTGTCCTAAAATTTCAGCGCGTAAATCCTGTGGAACGTTTTTTACAAAACAGCTGTAAAAAGTCTTTTTTGCTGTATCAGAATTGGAATGTTCCAAAAATCTTGAAATATGCGTCACAACATCTTGTTGTGTTTGTGGGTTACCATCCCATTTTTGAAATAAATTTTCCCAGATTTTTTCTTGCATCCTTATTTCCATTTTATCCATATACGGAATCAGGACGTTGAAAACATTTTGGGCATAAGAAGGAGCATTTTTTAAGTAGTCTAACAAAGTTTCTTTGAAACTGTTTTGATATCGAATGTTTTTTCTCACTTGTGAACTTTGTGTAGACGCTTTCATCGCTTTTGCCGATAACAATAATTTCATACGTGTTGGGTCTAAAAATTTTTTTACCCAAGCAT
>JAFYBU010000068.1 GCA_017540065.1 Alphaproteobacteria bacterium | reverse complement strand
GAAACGTCAACGGGTGATGTAGGGCAATGGAAGATATGTTGTTTGCTGCTGGTGTTTCCAAAAGAAAAATGCCCCATTTTTACGGATTGGGTTATCAAGGCGGAGAACAAGGAGAACACCGCTATCAAATTTTAACTCAATTAAAACAAGTCCAATTCGGTATCGGATATGCCTGGGGAAATTTTTCCAAAGAGCAACCTTATTATCAACCTTTTTTTGATGAATATATCTTACCTTTAATAGTGGATGAAAAAGGAAAGCCGCGTTCTGTTTCGAAAATTAGAAAAAATATTCAAAATATAACATTTGCCACGCATTGTCACGGGGGATTTGTGGCCTATCAAATTGAACAAATGATGGCCGAAAAATTGGCAGAATTTTATCCTAAACAAATGCCGGAACTGATGAGTAACATCCGTATGATTCATTTTTCGTCTCGTCGTCCGTTGGAACAAACTTCATATGGAAAACATTTGCATATTATTTCCCAAAACGATTCCATGTATGCGGACGACCATCTTTTGGAATATGATAATATTCTTAAACAGATACATCGAATCCCCGTAAAAGAATCCGCTTTGATTTCCGTTTCCCCAAATGAAAAAGTTTTACTTTTGGAAAAACTGATATCAGAAGGAGATTCTGCTGAAGAACCGGAACATGGTGAAATTTTACACATCTTTGCCGGAGAAGCCCTTTCAGAAGATAACAAAGATTTGACTCCCAACCCAAAAAATGCGGCAGCTATTCAAATGACCCGCCAATTGTTACGCCATTTTGTGGAACATCCGGATGATAAAAAAGATTTGGAAAGGCAATTAAAAAAATTGAACCTTTTTTTTGTAGAAGAAGCCATTGAACGTGGTAAGAATTTTCTAACCCAAGAAAAAGAAGGGGAAAAAATTCGCCGCAGATTACTTTCTTTAATTGCCGATTGGGGAGAAAAATGGGGGGCGCATTTGGCTCGACGCACAAAACATTACGAAGAAAGATACCGCAAGAGAAGATTTGATGCTTCATATAATGATTTTCTTCGCCAAAGAGATGACGAAGGGGCGTTTTTATTTAATAACTTGAAAGAACAATACTTAAAAACAGGAGATTGTCGATCTTTAATCAGTTATTTGAAAGACGTAAATTCATATACTGTCCCGCATAGAGAACGCGGAGATTTGATATTACTCACCATTCAAAGAAATGATTGGTCTTTATTTAATGCCTTAGGTGGAAGCAAAGGAACTTCATTTTGTGCAATGTCGGATCAATTACCGAAAATTATACACGCAATTCATCCGGATGATTTATACCGTTTATTACCTCTTTTTGAAAATGCCCAACACGAACTGATGAAACAACCAGAAACAGTTGCTTTGTTAATGCGAAAAATAAAAAAGGTTAAAAGAGACATTCATAAAAAACAATTAGAAGCCTTTTTAGGATATGGTCTCGGGTTTATGCAGGAAAATAATCTGAAAGCCTTGTTGAAAGAAGCGAGTATGAAAGAAAAAAAGACGGTAAAATCTTTGTTAGCCAATCCCCGTCGAAGAAAAGCCATTCGTCTTACCTCCCTCATGCGGGAAAGAGATGCCAAAGCTCCCGGAGTGACATTAAAAGAAATTCAACAATTTGACGGAACTTTACGTAATTGGGGGGCTAATTTAACTGATTTACGGCGATTCAAGATTGCCCAGAAGATCGATAAAAACCTGACTTTTGACAAGTTTATGATGAAACAAAAAAAATTTAAATAGCTACTTGTATAAGCGTTTATCAAAACGGCGGTGAATCCACAACCATTGTTCAGGATTTTCTCGAATCCATTTTTCGTAAGTTTGATTAACAAATGACATAATTTGAAATTCTGCCTGTGCTTTCGGTAAACCGATAGGTATAGGCACTGGCGGATAAGCGCTTAAAATATAATGTCCGTCCGGTTGTTTAATTGCTTTTACCATAATAATGGGAACATTCATTTTTAAGGATAATGCAGCCATTGCCGTTGCTGTTTGTGCTGGCATACCAAACAAAGGAATATTAGCCCCTTCCCTAAACCTTTGATCACACAAAATAGAAACAAATTTTCCTTGTTTCAAAGTTTCAATCATCAATCTGGCACCCGTGCGCCCTTTGGGGATTTTTACCCCCTTACGTCTGGCAAATAATAATTTGTCCAAAAACCAATTGTTTGCCGGACGATAAACCGGATTCATTATAAAACCCGGTGCAACTTGTTTATCAATCGATAATTCCCAGTTACCGATATGTGCCGAACAAACAAAGCCCCCTTTTCCGGATACATAGGCATCACGCAAATATTCTATTCCTTCATACTCTGCTTCTTCTACAACCGCTTTATTGTGTGGCAAATCAGCAATTAAACTGCCGAAATGGCGCCACATATTCCGTAAAATCTTTTTGCGCTCTTCTTCAGTTTTTTCAGGAAAAGCCACTTTCAGATTAAATAAACCGATACGATTTCTTCTTCTGGCAAACAGACTGGCCAAAACACCTAAACCGGATCCAAATTTTTCTGCCGCATGCAATGGTAAAACGGCAAAAATTAATAAAATAAAACCAACAGCAATTCCTTCCAGAGGATCTATTACCCAACGTCTGAACAAACTACGCCTTAAACCAGGAATGCGTTTTGTCATAAAATCTCCTTTAACAGATTCCACACATCCTCGGGAGAAGAAAATTCAAAATTTCCTCTGATTTGAACTAATCCGTCTTGCATTTCAGGGGGGATCTTTACCCAATCCTTACTGGTGGTTGTTAAAACAGCCCCCTTGGCCTTTTTCTTCAAATCTTCTATATCAAAACGTGTATAAAAATAATGATCGGGAAAGAATTGTTTTTGAACAACCTGTACACCTTCTGATGAAAGCATATCAAAAAACTTTTGAGGATTACCGATACCGGCAAAAGCAAAAGCCTTTTTCCCTTTTAATTTTTCCAAATCAGCTTTTTCTGGGACAAACTTCCCGGTTAATACCGGTAAATCCACCTTGTTCTGTTTCAGATAATTTTGAACACCCCAATCATCTTGCCCCACCAGAATAACGGCGTCTGCCCTTTTCAGCCCTTTCAAAACAGGTTCACGTAATGGCCCCGCGGGCAAAACACGTTCATTTCCAAAACCCTTGCTTCCATCAACAACAACAAAGGAAAAAGTCTTTACCAAGGAAGGATTTTGAAAACCATCATCCATAATAAGTAAAGGAGCACCCCATTTTTCCGCCAATTGAGCTCCGCGAGCCCGTGCTGAATCCACAATTGTAGAAGCAATTTCTGATAACAATAGGGCTTCATCCCCCACATCCAAAGCAGAATGTGTTTTTCGATCAACTAAAACACTTTGTTGGGCAGCACGATAACCGTGATTCAAAAACCAAGGACTTTGTCCGTGTTCTTGAAACAATTTCATCAATGCCAAACAAACCGGCGTTTTGCCTGTTCCACCAACAGAAATATTTCCAACGCAAACAACCGGCATTTTAGCTTGATAAGGATGCTTATGAGCCAAACGATGTGCTACAGTCCAAGCATAAACAGCCCCGAAAGGTGTAAGCGCTTTTCCCAATTTACTGTCTTTTTTATCCCAAAATTTAGGCGTTTTCATTCAAAAACCCCCTTTGTTGTAATAAGGCATATAACCTGTCCAAAACAGCCATTTCGGAAATCGCCATTTGATGAGCCCTCTGTCCGATTCTTTGGGCATCTTCTGGATGCATCAAAAAGTATTTAACCTGTTCTCGTAAAGCAGGTGCATTAGGAACTTCACGTAAAGCCTTTTGTTTTTTACCTTCAGCCATAAATGCTTTAAAATTAAAAGCATGAGGACCAACAAAAACAACCTTTCCCCAATACATCGGTTCAAGCATATTTTGTCCCCCAAACGGAATAAGACTCCCCCCCACAAAAACAATCGGTGCCAACTGATACAAAAGCCCCATTTCACCAATCGTATCAGCCAAATAAATACGTGTCGTTGCCGTTATTTTTTCTTTTTTAGAACGACGGGCAACCTTCAATCCTTTTTTTTCAAACATTATTTGCAACGCATTTGCCCGTTCAGGGTGACGAGGAACACAAATTGTCAGCAAATCAGGAAAATCATTTTCCAAATGTTTGTGAATTTCTGCCATCATTTCTTCTTCATTATCGTGTGTGGAAGCCCCACACCAGCAAAAACGGTTGCCAATTTGATGTTTTAATTCAGCCAAATCAGATTCAGAATAGGGGGAAGCCGGCGCTGCACATTTAATGTTACCAACACACGCTGTAGCAGGACTGCCCAATTTTTTCAAACGTTCTTCATTTTCGGGTGATTGTCCCAGTGTTAAAGTAAAACAAGAAAGAAGAGGACGGATAATAAAAGGTAACCTTTTCCAGCGTTTGAACGATCTGTCAGAAATGCGGCCGTTTAATAAAATTAAAGGCTTTTTAGCTTCCTTAAAAGCATACAAAGCGTTGGGCCAAAATTCTGATTCAAACCAAAAAACAACATCTGGTTGAAAATGGCGAATCAAACGCTTTGTAAAACCAGGAAAGTCAATGGGAATATAATGATGAAATGCCCTTTTGGGAAGGCGCTTTTCCATCAATTGCGCAGAAGTAACCGTCCCGGAAGTTACCATAATATGCAAATTTTTATCTTCATCCAACAGTTTTTGAATCAAAGGCAGCATGGACAAACATTCCCCCACACTGGCTCCATGCATCCAAATAAGGCGTCCTTGAGGACGAGGGCATCTGGGAT
>JAFYBU010000067.1 GCA_017540065.1 Alphaproteobacteria bacterium | reverse complement strand
CCTGCCATTGTTCCGCTCATTAACTGAATAGTTTGAGTCGTTATTTTATCTTGGCGTAAATGCTTATATTCACGCGTTAAACCAGATAACATTTCATCCGCATTATGGGTCGCATTATCCATCGCCATTAAGCGTGCTGCTTCATCACAAACAGAACTTTCCAGCAAAATCGTATGAAGGTAAGCCGTCAAATAAATTGGCAACATTTGATTAAGGAGCGCATTATCTGACGGTTCATAATCATAAGCTTCCGGCTTACGTGTCGTCGCATGTAAAATTTCCGTATTCATTTGTCCCCATGGTCCGGAAATATTTTTATGACCCAATGCCTTATATAATTCGGCTTTTTTAAGAGCTAATTGCGCTTGACCCAAAACATTTTTACGACGATAAACTTCCTCGGGATGAATCAAAAAGTTCCACGGATTTTCGTTTTCATATTCATGATTGGGAATCAACTGACAAATAGTCGGGTGTTGGACCGCCATATTTTCAAAATGATTATAAACCATTAAACACGTATCTATACGCCCTTCTTGAAAAGATTGAATAAGATCTGAAAGCAACCGGGCGGCAGATAAATATCCTTTTTCTTTTTCAAGAACCTTTCTGGATAAAGTGTGTAAAGGTAATTGCGGAAAAGTATTCTTCAAAAAGCTTTCCCCTTTTGTTCCGAAACTGACAATTTGAACCTCTTTATGCTGGGACAAAAGGTAATTAACCAATTCAACCGTTTTTTGTAAAACAGTTAAAATATTACCACCGTTAAGCCCTGTATCAGAAGTAATTGCAACCACAACATATTTTTGGTCTTGACCATTCCCCGTTAAAAGTTTGGGAAGCAAATGGGATTGCCGGCCTTTTTGCATTTGTTCTTCCTGACGCGTAGAAACCGCACGAATTAAGCGCCGTATCATTCGATTCATTTCAGTTAAGTATGGGGCAGATTGTAACAATCGGGCATGTTTTTTCTTTAATTTCGCCAATGCTACCACCTTCATGGTGGCAGTCATTTGACGTGTCCCGGTAATGGAAGTGATGCGTTCACGGACTTGTTTCATGGAACGCATGTTTTTTCCTTTTGAAATTGGGCTACTTCTTGCAAAATGAATCTTTCCAACTGGATCAATTCTTCACCGGATAAATCCCCAATTTCGTCCAATTGTTTTTGCCATTCTGGATGAATTCTGTCTGATTTTTTACGCAAATGGACAACAAATGAATTAACCTTGTTTACAGGGATTTCATCCAAATACCCCCTGATTCCCGCAAATAAAGGTATGGCTTCATGTGCCAATGAAAGCGGAGCATTATTCGGTTGTTTTAATAACTCTGTCAAACGCGCCCCACGATCCAACATCTGACGTGTGGAAGAATCCAAATCCGAAGCCAACTGCGAAAATGAAAGAACTTCTCGGTATTGTGCCAATTCCAATTTTAAGCTTCCCGCTATTCTTTTCATAAAAGCACTTTGAGCGGCAGATCCCACACGACTGACTGACAGGCCCACATTAATGGCCGGCTTAATGTTTTGATTGAACAAATCATTATCCAGATAAATTTGACCGTCAGTAATGGAAATCACATTTGTCGGAATATAGGCGGATAAATCTCCTTCTTGTGTTTCTATAACTGGAATCGCCGTCAAAGAACCACCCCCATAAACACCATCCAATTGAGCAGCACGTTCCAAAAGACGCGAATGTAAATAAAATACATCACCTGGATACGCTTCCCGCCCGGCAGGACGTTTCAAAAGCAGTGACATTTCGCGATAAGCAACCGCATGTTTTGATAAATCATCATAAAAAACAATTGCATGCATCCCATGATCACGAAAATATTCAGCAATTGTAGAACCCGCATAAGGTGCCAAATATTGCAAACACGCACTGTCCGAAGCAGAAGCAGAAACAATACATGTGTAATCCAGCGCATCAAATTTTTTCAATTCTTGCATAAAATGGCGCACGCTGGATTGTTTTTGACCGATAGCCACATAAATACAAAAAAGTTTTTCCGATAAACTTTTACTTTTATGATTATGTTCTTTTTGTGCCAAAATCGTGTCCAAAATAAGAGATGTTTTTCCGGTTTGACGATCCCCGACAATCAGTTCCCTTTGTCCGCGTCCGATAGGAATTAAGGCATCTATTCCCGTAATCCCGGTATGAACAGAATGCCTTACGGGTGAACGAGAAATAATACTGGGTGCTTTTTGTTGTATGGGACGATCCTCGCCCAAAATTATTTCTTTGTTATCAAGAGGTTGTCCCAAAGGATTGAAAACACGGCCCAAAACAGATAAACCCGTCGGAATTGTCAATACTTCATTTGTTCGGTAAACAGCTTCTTCCTCTTTTACTCTTTCGGTTCCTTCAATCAAACACACATCCACGGAATCTTCATTCAAATTTAAGGCTATACCATACGCCCCGCTTTCAAAAAGAATTTTTTCATTGGATTGAACAGACGGAAGCCCCTTAATATGTGCTACCCCATCTTGAATCGATTTCACATGTCCCACTTCACTGAAAACGGTTTTTTCACGCCAATCGGATAACGTTTTCAACAGATGTTGGGGAATATGTTTCAATTGTATATCATTTAATTTTTCTTGGTCTGCCTGACGCCGTACCATACGCCATTTCCCGATAACAGAATCGTCCAAAATAACTGAGCCAAAGTGAACCCGAAGTCCCCCTTTTAGTTCGGGATTTAGGCAAAAATAACAACTCACATTTTTAGGAAAAAGAATCTTTTTTATTTTTTGGGCAACAAGTTCCTGCTGACTTTCTGTCAGTTCAAAAACACTTTCAACAATTACTTGCGTTTTTTTAGAGCTCATCTTTCTTATACTCGTATTTATGAGGTTGAGAAATGTG
>JAFYBU010000066.1 GCA_017540065.1 Alphaproteobacteria bacterium | reverse complement strand
TACACCAACGAGAAGCGATACCTTTAAAAGGAGGCACGAAAATGACAATACAGGTGAAAAAAAGTTTTCTAAACACATTGGGAAAGAAGATGCCAAAGTTTGCCAAAACAGCAGCAGTGGCAGGAAGTGCTTTTTTGACTGTCCTTACGGCTGATGCGCACCCCGAAAAACAAACAGATTCTAAAACAGATCAAGGTAAAGCACCTGCTGTAAAACGGGAAGAATATAGTCTTCAAGACAGACTTATGCGTGATTTTGCACGCGGAATGGCAGATGGTTTTGCCCTTGGTGCAGCCAATCCTCTTGTTGATGCCACTTTGGGCGGACCTTCAAAATTTGCCGTTGTTTTACCAGATGCTTCTAAAACATCCGAAACCAACAAAACTATGGTGGTTGAAAAACAAACGACCCCTCCTGTAGGAACTAAAAAAATAGCAACACGAACAACAAAGGTTTCCGGGGATACAAAGGCTAGAAAACACGAATAAAACGTTCATTAAAAAAACACCGTGGCGAACACGGTGTTTTTTTATCCTTTTGCCATAAAGTTACCCTTTTTCTATCGACTTTTCTTTTTTTTGTCTACCAAAACAGCTCTATCGGGTTGTCGAGATGCAGGAGCCCTTTTTGTCGGTTCTTTCGTCGGTTCTTGTCTTCCTTTAACCTGTACAGATCTAGATGAAGAACTTTGTTCACCCTTTGCCTCTAATACGGTGAAATCTACCTTGATTGCTTTTCCGTTTTCAACTGCCTGTTTAGCCCTAAACAATCTTGGATGAGTGAAAAGAGCATGGCCCAAACAACCAACCCCTTCCCAAACATGTAACCAATCACCGCTTCCCAAAAAAGATCCCCATAAAATAGATTCCCACGTTCCCGGAATGGGTCCTCCCATGTCTTGGGTTTTAAGCGCCATAGTCGGATTGTCAGCCACTACACTTTTATAATTTTTAAATGTAGCATCATTTGGAAATACCCTTTCCATGGCGGCTTTCCATTGTCTGGCCCATGTGGCTTTTAACACATTTTTAAAGGATTCAGAACGTTCTTCCAGAGATTTTTTATATTTTTCCCTAGATTCCTCTTTTTCTTTTTGTAATTTGAGGTATTTGTGAAGAACTTTTACATAGTCATTTGGGTCTTTGCCTATTATAGCTTTAATCGGTTCTTTCGGTTCTTTTGGAGGTTCATAAGCGTTCAAACGGTCAAATTCAGATTGCATTTCACTCCCAGCAAGATAAGCAGATATATTATCATATTTTTTGCCATCGACACCAATAATGGGACGTTCCATGAAATCTTTAAGATCTTTAGATGTCAAAAAGTGAGTCAACGCTATGGCAAACGGAGATATATCCTTCTTTTTATTTCCTGTTGGAATAAAAAATGGCGCGCGTACCATTGGCGTAGCAGCTTCAGCAAAAGCCAAACGATCATCTTCATTTTTAAGCATATCAGGAATCGCTTCAGAAATCAAAGCCCCTTTATTTGTCAATTTGCCCTTTTCAAAGTGTGCTTTACCAATAACTTCCAAAACCTTTTCAAAACGTTGATCATCTGACAAAAACTGGGCCAAAGGATCCGCATATTCTTTGGCTAACTTCATTTGAGTAGTCACAACGTATGACCCCAAAGCACACCTGAACGATTTACTATCTTTAAAGGCAGAAACAATCTGTTTTCGCCATTCAGGCTTTTTGAGCAATTCCAAAAATTCTTTTTGTGCCGTCGGCCAAGCTTCTGAATCCATGAGATCTTCCGGTAGCACTTTTCGAAGTACGGGAACCATTTCCTTTTTCGTCAAAACATCAGCAAGTCCGGAAGCTAAGTCGTCTGGTAAACCGAGTAAATTAATCCGGCGTAAAGCAACACTCAAAGCGGCCCTGGCGCTCCTGTTTATTGCTCCCTTTTCAAGGTCATCCAAAATGCACTCTTTAACATGTTTTACAGCATTCTTTTTCCCTTCTGCGGTAGGAGTACCGTCCGAATTAAATTCAAGTCCGTTTGCCGCACCCGTCAACATCTTTTTATCATTTAGTAAGATATTTCCCACGCCATTCGCAAATAAGGTCGCATCTGCTTCAAACTTATCTATTCCTTCTTTTGACTGATCATCATTAGGAACCTTAGTCATGAATATATCTTTTACTGTTTGAGCAAGAAGAATCTTATTGGCATTACTGGTAAGAAACTTCGCAGCAGCTTCTGCCATGGTTTTCGATACCTGTTTTTTGATCTTTTCATCTTTCGGATTAGAAGTATAAGCAAGCAAAATTTTCCTTTTTTCCGGATCGTTAAGGATCTCTTGAAGTACACCAACTGCAATTCCAAGCTGGTTATCTTCATTCGTAACATACCCGGAAAATTTTTGTTTTACCACCCCTTTACTGAAGGTTACAAAACTTTGAATATAGGGGCTGAGATTTTCTTTTATTTTCAAACGCCCAGTCTTTATATCTTTAACAAAAATTTCATCTTTAAGTCTATTATAATCTTGATCCCACTGATTATTGGCCAAAAATTCTTGAGCAACAGATTTTCCGAATAAAGTCATAAAGGAATTATGATTTTCATTTTGCTTCACCAAAAGAAAAGGCAACCTTTTTTCACGGCTTACCCCCAATTTTTGAAATGGTAGAGCATTAAGTCCCGAACCTAACCCCGAGAAGATGTTGGAAATTAAAGCCCTTCCTTCCGCCGTTTTCCCCATTCGGGATAAAACAGCAAAAGTAAATTGGGATAAACGCCCTTCATCAGGTGGCATAGCATTTTTAATTTCTTTCGGAATAAAATCTAACAAATCTTTAACAACAGGTCCCAACAATTTAGAATTTTTAACCGAATCTGGAATCTTGCCGTCTTTATCGAAGAAAGTATGTTGCAAAACATCCAATGTCCCTTGATAATCTTGATTACAACGAATTGCTAAATTATCAAAAACTGCATCAATCACGGCTGACGGATCGTTATTTATTGCCCTTTCAACCCCTTCAACAGGCATCTCTGTAACAACAGAATGCGCCATCGGAATAAGATCGTTCTTTAGTACATCAACAGAAATACCCGTTTGTTTGTTTAAAATAGTGGCCAACAGACTTTTATCAGACGGATCAGCAAGTATGTCCGCCACCACTTCTTGTATCGGTTGAGCCAAAGCTTTAATATTTTCCGGATTTTCAGGGTCTAAAACATAGCGTCGGAAAGCCACCCCCTTTTCAGGTGTCTCACTACAACGTTCCATCAGTTTTTCAAAAACGGATACGGCCACCCCCAACTGATGATCTTTATCTATATATTCTGAAACAACCGGTGGAATTTGCTTTTGAATGGATAATATCATATCCTTGAGAGTTGGATCAATACCTTTCTTTAATTTTCGTCCTCCTGAAACAGTATCCGTTTCTAAAATTTGATTTGTAAAATTTTTGAAATGCGGTCCGAATGTTTTCCATTCATGTGAGAGTAGTCGCAAAGATGCTTTGGTAAAATGCGCGCCAAAAGAATTTCGTCTTGTCCCACTCGGTAAAATTTCTTCAATGGATTTATTTTTATTAAGATCGCGCAAAACACGGACCAGTTCTTTTTTCCCATCAGGAGGAGTAGTAGTCATTACCACCAAAGAAAGAAAAACAAATTTGTTCAATTGTTCTTCGGGAATAGATTGAATCTGAAGAGGTAGTCTTTCCCGTAATTTTTGAATCAACGGTCCAAATTGAGAATTTTTGACCGAATCTCGAACGGCATAGCCCCCATTTTTTTCTTCGAACAAAGTTTCTTGCAAAAGGGTTAATGTCGTGGTTGTTTTATCTTGTTCGAGTGCATCTGCAAACGCCCCCTGAATCGCTCGTTCCAAAAGAGCAATATTTTCCGGATTGTTCGGATTATTAAGGAAAACCGACAAAACATACCTTTTTTTTGCATTTGACATCAAATTATCAAATATATGGACAGCCAAGCCAGCAGCAGCTTTATCAATATTCTCGGGCATCTTCTTTTTCCCGTCCTTTGATATTTCCGGCAAAAATTGTCCCTGAATGGTCAATATCAACTTCTTAATTTCCGGATGAATATCTTCTTTCAATGTTAAACGGCCCTTATCATCTTTATCAAAAATGTTATCTTTTAATTTTGGATAACGATTTTTATAATTGAGTAAAAATTCCTGCACAGCATTTATCCCAACTAAAGACACAAAAGTATTTCCACTCGCATTTTTGTGTTCCCAAACCGGCGTTGGAGGAGGATTTTTATTATTTTTCTGAGTTTCACGATACCAGTCCCGGCTTGGGTATTTTCTTTTCCATTTTACTTCCAGCATTTGGGCGTCACTATGCAATCGTTCCCAAAAACCATTCAACGGGGCGTCGTCATCCTCTTCTTGAACCACTTTTTTCTTTTGAACTTCCTCTTGAGTCTGTTCCTGAACTTCCTCTTTTTTCTCCTCTACCTGTACATTTTCCTGTACTTTTTTTCCCGTATATATTTTTTGTCCGGGTTGAGGTATTTCAGGTAAAGAAGGCGGATTGTCCAAAAAATGCCAAAATCTTTCTTTTCCTTCTTCTGTTGAAATCATCCGTCGCAAAGTGGCAAAAGCAAACCTATACATTTCGCTTTCATCGGAAAAAGTATTTTTAAGCTCTTCCGGAATAAAATCTTGCAATTTTTCTATAGAAGGCCCCAGCCACGCGGATTCTTTAACTGATTCCAACATATTACCGTTTTCATCAAAAAAAAGCTCTTGCATCAAATCCAATGTCCGTTCTGGGCTTCGACTCTTATGTAAAATCCTTTTGATAACAAGATTTGCCGCTGCATTTTG
Source organism: Alphaproteobacteria bacterium (assembly GCA_017540065.1). Taxonomy (GTDB): domain Bacteria; phylum Pseudomonadota; class Alphaproteobacteria; order CAAHEQ01; family UBA3637; genus UBA3637. The sequence goes on along the minus strand of JAFYBU010000066.1, from coordinate 5,497 downwards.
TGCGGCAATCATGAGTGCATCAGTTTCCATATCCGGATATTCGGCAAAAGGTTCTGCCATTTTTTTTATAACATCAACACCCGTGATTAAAGGATCAAGATTAGAACGTCGGATCTCAAGCAAAGCTTTTGCCCTATGTTCCCTATCTAAAGGAAGACGTTTAAGATCTTCTTTGACTGCTTTCTCAGAAGTTCTCTTCGAAAATACTTTTTCCAATTTTTCAACTGGTATTCCAGTTTGTTTGGAAACCAAATCCAGAAGGAAATCACCAATAAATGCATGGCCTTTTAGACCAGCATTTTTCCATCCTTCAGGTAATATAAAGGAATAAAATGAAGTATAAATTTCAGCAACTCCTAATCCATTGTTAACAAGGTTCCCAAAATAGGGAGTCGTTGCCGGATGTTCCGCTTGAAACAACAGTACATAAGTAAATGCTGGATTTTTAATTATTTCATTCAACCGCTGAAAATGCTTAAAATTTTTAAGCGTGTTTTTTGCAATCGAATAAACTGTCTCATCATCTATAAAAGACTTTTTATCTTCAGCCATAATACCACCTTGTTTATACACACAGTTTAGCAATTTTAAAATCATTGTCAATAACTTTTTTTAAGGTGTATCAAACCTCTTACACTTATAAAATTGTTTTTAAAAAGACGCTTAATTATAAAATTTTATTTTTTCTTTTTGTGTGTCAAAACACGGGGCTTTGTTTTTGTGGTTGTAACAGGAATAGAACGCACAATTTTTTTAATTTCCGGGCGTTTCAAATCTATTACCAATAAACCTTGTTCCAGGTGAGCCCCCTCTATCGTCATTCCTTCAGCCAAAATAAAAGATTTCAAGAAAGAACGAGCCGCAATTCCACGATGCAGAAAATGCCGTGTTTCATCCGGTTCCTGATGCCCGCGAATAATCAGTTGATTACCTTCTTGTAAAACTTCCAATTCTTCCTCTTTGTAACCGGCCACTGCAAAAGTCATGCGCAAAAGTTCAGGAGAAACCTGCTCAACATTATACGGAGGAAAAGAATCCGCCCCTTTTGCCACACGGTAGAGCATTTCTTCCAATCCTTCAAAGCCCAGCAAAAACGGATTTTGAAATGGTGAAATCATCTGACTTCCTTCAGTTGTTCCACTAACATATCTTTTTCACGCACCAATTGTTTATCACGTTTCAAATATTCTTCAATGGTTTTGATGGCATGAATCACCGTTGTATGATCACGTTCATAAAAATTAGCAATATCAGGCAACGCCATCGGCGTTAATTGTTTTGTCAAATACATTGCCAATTGACGCGGACGAACAATTGCACGATCCCGACGTTTAGAACGCAAATCCTTCAAAGTGAGGCGATAAAAATCGGCAACAGCTTGAATAATATCGGGCGCTTTAACCTGGCGTTCCGTCATATGCAAGATATCCTTTAATAAAACTCGCGCGCTGTCGGGTGTAATTGTTCCGCCCAACAATTCCATATGTGCAACCAACCGTTTCAAAGCACCTTCCAATTCCCGCACATTAGAGGTAATACTTTTGGCCAAAAAGTCCAAAACAGAATCATCTAATTCGGTATTCATCGCTTGCATTTTTTCACGCAAAATGGAAAGACGCAATTCATAAGAAGCCGGATGAATATCCACCACCAAGCCTTGAGCCAAACGTGTGCGCAAACGTTCCTCTATTCCCCGCAATTCCATCGGAGCCGAATCGGCCGACAAAATAATCTTTTTACCGCGCGAAATAAGGTTATTAAAGGTATGAAAGAATTCTTCCTGTGTTTGACGTTTACCCACAATAAATTGAATATCATCAATTAACAAAACATCCACGTTACGGAACAATTCCTTAAACGCATCCATTTCCTTGGATTGTAAGCCCTTAATAAAGCGTTGGAAAAATTGTTCGGAAGACAAATACAAAACCGTTTTTTCCGGATATAATTCTTTGATACGCCAAGCAATCGCATGCATCAAGTGTGTTTTACCCAAACCGACACCCGCATGAAAATAAAGCGGATTAAAAGAAACCGTTTCTTCTTCTGCAATTTTTTTGGCTGCTTCATAAGCAAAGCGATTCGAATCACCCACCACAAAGGATTGGAAGGTATGCGCCTTATCCAAAAAAACGGAATAAAGATCTTCTTCGGAAGTTGAACGAATCGGTGCCTTCTTTTTTTCCACAATTTCAGGCGCTTGAATAGAAATAGCGGATGAAATGGGTGCAACCGCGGGAATAACCGTTTCGGGTTTGCGCACTTGCACACACACTTTCGCCGAGGGACGTTTACTCAGCCACAAAGCACGAATCGTTTCTGCATACCGTTTTTGAACCAATTCACAAATACAAGAGCTGGGAGCCCACAATTTCAGATCTTCGTTAGGGGAAAGTTCGGGAACGATTCGTCCCAACCAGCGCATGACGGAAGTATCTTTCAGCTGATCTTCCAGCTGTTTACAAAGGTCAAGCCATTCCGTTTGAAATGTGCTGACATCCGTCATTTTTTACCCCTTTCTTGAAAATTAAACCTGAATTGCAATCGAGCCAAAAACAAAAAAAAAGTCCACCCTCTTTTGGCAGAAATTTTATCTTTTTTTGAAAAACACAATTTGTGGGGGTGATAAATCTATATGTTGTGGTTAAGGTTAATTTTTAGAAAACGGATGTCTTTTTTTGTTTTAAAAGACAACGAAGATAGGTTAACATAAACAATCGAACAGCCCGGGACAAACCAAAGCCCTTTCTTTCAGAATCTATTTTAGAGCATAATTGGTGAATTGTGATATCTTCCCTTTTACAAATATCAGATAAAATTTTCCATGCTTCCTGATCAAAACGCATACTGGTTCTGCGTCCGTTCACAATTACGTTTTTACATATCAACATTTTGAACTCCTTTTCTAAAATGGTATGTAATACTTATAGGTGTATTTTTTGAAAAATGCAACCATAAATCATAAATTTTTATAAAAAACAACTAAAACGTGTAGTTATTGGAATAATTATCTTCTTGACAAAATCAGAAATGATAGAAGGATGACATAGAAAATACATTTCACACTTGATATAGAATAAACACGTCCCGTGTGGGACGTGTTTTTTATTGACAATGTCCGTTTTGAACACACCATGAAATTTTATTACAGCTATTTCCTGAAACAGAAAATGGTCCCCTTAATGTACCGGTTTCATAATAACAAAAACCACCCGAACCAACGTACCCAAGCCAATCTTGAAAATAATATGATCCACTTTGTGTTGATACTTCCCCGCCATTTGAAACATAGGCATCGTCAGTACATGGCGATGATGGCTTAATATAATTAGCACGAACTACTTTTCCTGCCCCAAAAATTCTGCCCCCAACATTCAAACCTTCATTTCCTACACTTGTATTTTCTTCAATATTTAAGTCACCGCATACAGATCCTTGTACGAGTCCACCTTTTTCAAAAGTAGCATTACCACCAACAAAAATAGAACTACCAGGGAAGCAGCTGATGGAACTTTTTCCCACTAAATTTCTGCTTGCAAAAACCATCGCACCTCCTTCAATATTGATGTCATTACTACCAGGGCCTAAGATAATATCCCCATTATTTCGATCCAATGTGATAAGTTTGCCATCGGTAACAGAATCTTTAACAGTAATTTTTCCATGTTCTGAAACCACTTCACCAGCAGTGCCATACACAGAAATATCACCGGCAGCCCTTAAATCACCACTTAGTGAACCTGTTATACTTCCCCCACTGACGACATCGTAAACATCCCCTGTAGTAGAAACATTCCCCCCCACATAAATAGGTGGTAATTCTGTTCCTGATAAATCACTAATCCTTCTCCTTGAGATATGTCCATGCCCTGAATAATTACCTGAAATGTGTGTTTCTTCTACACCATATGCCCAAAGATCACCGCCAATAAAATCACCCCCAATTTCAACAGCAACATCTGAATAGAGGTACCCTTTAAAATTCCCTTTAACCTTAAACAGTTTATTTTTTCCATTACTTGGGGTAGAATCATATGTATAAACTGAGCCATCACCCACATCCATTGAATCAACAAAAACATTTCCATAAAAATTTATCCCACCATCCATTGCCTCTACGCGACAATTCGGAAGAATAAAATCTTCATAAATATGCAATGTCGACGCACCAGGTGATAATATAACTTTGTTACCACCACCATCTTGTAATGGAACATCTCCATTATTAAAAAATATACACCTGGCCTGAGCATAACAACTTAAATTTGCAACACATTTATTTTGTGAACAATCCCAATAAGGTGTCGCTTGGGGACAACAATGCCCCAAAGATTCAACCATTTCAGACGAACACCCAAACTTACATCCGCCATTACCATCTGCATATGGTGTGGAACCGGAACAACCGCAGTTGGGATCACCTGACGCACAGTTTTCACAAGCCGTATGAGCTGTGTTGTTTGTTTTACCTGCCCCACATGTGGTACAAGAGGTGCTGCCCGCTGAACTGATTTGACGATTTCCGCATTGTGTGCAATTTGACCCATTTTTATAATAACCCGCCTTACATGTAAAACCATTACCACCACAGGTTTGTGTATTATCAGGACATTCAACACAAGTATTCCCGTTCTTATAATACCCCGGGTCACATTCTGCCCTGCATCCACCGTTCCCGTCAGCATATGGTGTAGAACCGGAACAACCGCAGTTAGGATCACTCGACGCACAGTTTTCACAAGCCGTATGAGCTGTGTTGTTTGTTTTACCTGCCCCACATGTGGTACAAGAGGTGCTACCCGCTGAACTGATTTGACGATTTCCGCATTGGGTACAATTCGAACCATTTTTATAATAACCTGCCTTACAAGTAAAACCACTACCACCACAGGTTTGTGTATTATCAGGACATTGGATACAAGTATTCCCGTTCTTATAATACCCATCCACACATGAAGTCGGATTACCATTCGCATCACATGTCTTTACAGGATATTCACAAGAAACAGGATTAGGATCGGGATCTGAACCCGGTTGATTCGGATTGGAAGGTGTTCCGCCACCACCATTATGACCATTTGAGGATGTTTTTTGTTCATCAAATTCTACATTTTTGAAATAATAAAATTTTAAGTTCTGTGGACATTCATCATCCACTTGAGCAGGCAAAATAGCATTTTTTCTTTGCTCATCCGTAGTGGCAATGGTTAAAAAAGAAACTCTCTTTAATTCTTCGCACAGCGTCGCATCTGACGGCGTTACAGAAACAACAAACGCATCATCCATTCCTTCGGAAGATCCATCCTTTATCTCTATTTGGGTATTCCCAGAAGTGGTTGTTTCTGTAGTATTTCTGCCAGCAGAAGACCCCATCAACTTAAAACGTTTTTCCATCACAAGTCTTTGAACAACTTTAGCCACGGCATCCGCCCTGGAACGCGCGACCATACGACTTATACCATATAATGCTGACATCGTCAAAAGTATTATAAGGGCC